>JAURYZ010000042.1 GCA_030653635.1 Coriobacteriia bacterium
GAGGTCGCCGATGAAGCGCCGTCCCGCCAAGCTGCACTTCCCATGAGGCTGCCGGTCGACCGCGTATTCACCATCGCTGGTGCCGGCACGGTGGTGACCGGCACCATGTGGTCCGGCACCGCTGCCCGAGACGACGAGATCGAACTGTACCCGCAGGGCAAGCGCGGACGGGTGCGCGGCGTGCAGGTGCACTCGGACAGCGTGACTAGGGCGAGCGCAGGCCAGCGCGTCGCCATCAACCTCGCTGGTCTGGACCTTGATGACATCTCCCGTGGCGACATCGTCGCGGCCCCCGGATCGCTCACCGTCACCGACCGCATCGACGTGCGCTTGACGTACCTGGGAGTGCCCGGCCAGGACAAATCCTTCGTTTCGGGCGCACGGGTTCACGTGCATCACGGGACACGCGAGGTGCTCGGCCGTGTTCTTCTCATGGATGCCGAGGAACTCGCGTGCGGCTTCTCGGCGTTCGCTCAGATACGCCTAGAGGACTCCCTGGCTCCGCGCTACGGCGACCGCTTCATCATTCGCTCCTACTCGCCGGTCTACACAATAGGCGGTGGTCTGGTCCTCGACGTCTCGCCGCCCAGACGAACCATGCTGCGTGCGCACGAGCAGGAGCTGCTCGACGCGCTGCTCGCCCACGACGTGCCGGCGGCGGCGTTGGGGCTGCTCGCGGCGCGCGCCACCCCCATGAGCTCGGCGCAGATAGCCACGCTCATTGGGGTTGAACGCTCATTGGTGGCTGACGCGCTGAACAAGGCCACCCTTGAGCGGCTCAAGATCGGCTCCGAGACCTACTTTGTGACTCCCGAAGCGCTTGCGCACGTTCTTGAGCTTGCGCAGTCGGAGCTTATGGCATTCCACGCGCAGGAGCCCAAGTCCACCGGGCTGGCCGCCGCCGCGCTCAAAGACCGCGTTGATCGGCGTATGGACGGCAAAGTGTTCGACGCCATCTTGGCGCACCCCGATGCGGCCGGATGGCTCGTCGCTGAGTCGGGACGCGTACGCCACGCCAAAGCCGCAGTTTCTGCCCTTGCCGAGGAGAACTCGGCGCTTGAGGCGCTCGTGCCCTTGTTGCGTTCCCAGGGCCTCTCACCCTCGGGAGCCGCCGAGCTCGCGAGTCAGATCGGACAAGACCCGGCCGTGGTCCGCAAGGCCCTGACGAAGTTGGTCTTGGATGGGGTGGTTGTGAGGCTCGGCGCGGAGATGCATTTCGACGCTGCTGTGATCGAGGAGGCACGCCGCAAGCTCGCAGCCCACCTCACCGACCACGGATCGGCCACGGCGGCCGAACTGCGCGATCTGCTCGGGGTGAGCCGCAAGTATGCGATACCACTGCTGGAGTACTTCGACGCCCAAGGCGTCACCAAACGAGAGGGCGATGTTCGGGTGCTCAAGCGCGGGTGATACGCCGACTCAGCGGCCGATGATGCTATCGCTTGACTGGGCGGGACTTAGACTCCCTGATGCTCTTGACGTATACGGTGCTCTTCTGGGCTTGCTCGACGTTGCCGGCCGCATCCACCGAGTAGAACTCAATGGTGTTCAGTCCCAGCTTGGTCAGGGTCATGGAGGCGCCAGCGGTCAGTGCGCGACCGTTGAGCCTGTAGAACGTCTGTGCGACACCGGACCGGTCATCGCTGGCCATGAGGCGAACCACGGCGCCGACTCTGACCGAGCTTTGGCTCAGGTCCGTGAAGGTCCTCGGCGCTTCGTTGTCGCGATAGACACCGATGCTGACGTTCGCGGACTGCTCAGCGGCCAACTCCAGGACGTTGGATGTGCCGTCGGCATTGGATGGGCCCATGTAGCGGTACGAATCGGACTCGGCTGCGCCGGCGGCGACGATGTAGGATCCGGGGTTGAGACCCTCGAACATGAAGGCACCGTTGCCATCGGAGTAGACCGTGGCCACTACCGGCCACTCTCCGTTCGAGTCACGACCGTGCAGTAGGATCTCGTTGTTGTTGATTCCGGTCCCGGTGTACATTTCGACCAGGTCGCCGGAGATGGTAGCCGGATGCTGCAGCCTGGCGGAGACGTAGGCCCCGAAGACTCCCACGTCGACGGGCGTCGCATCGGCGCTGGTAGCGCTGTTTGGGTAGTAGAGTGTCGCGTACTCGCCGCCAGGAACGAAGTAGCGAATAAGGTACTGGCCATCGGCCAGCACGGTTGCGACCCAGATACCTGACTCGTCGGATGTCGCCGTTGCCACCACCTGGGTTGGCACACCGTTCTGAACTGCAATGACATCAACACGTACATCGGACAGTCCTGCGCCTGAGTCGGCGGCTGACACTGTTCCAAAAATGTCGACGTTAGCCACTGCGAATGCCGGAGGTGCCAAGGTGAGGCACACAGCGGTGGCGAGCAGCAAGACCATGATGATCGGGTGCGCTGTGTTTGCGCGGATGCTCTTGGTGGTGGCAAACATGATGCCTCTCCTCTTCCAGCGACTAAAGGTCGCACTGTCCTCCGATAGGTCATTTATCGACGTCACTTCGCCACTATGGGCGACGCCGCTATCGCTTGGTGGGGCGGAGCTTAGACTCCCGGACGCTCTTGACGTACACGGTGCTCTTCTGGGTTTGTTCGACGTTGCCGGCCGCATCCACCGAGTAAAACTCGATGGTATTGAGCCCCAACTTGGTCAAGATCAGGGAACTGCCATCGACCAGCACGCGGCCGTTGAGGCGATAGTATGTCCGGCTCACACCCGACTTGTCGTCGCTGGCCATGAAGCGTACTACCGAGCCGACCCTGGCTGAGCTGCTGCGCAGGCTCGTGGAGGTCCTGGGAGCTTCAACGTCGCTGCAGACTGCGAAGCGCACCGACACGATTTCCGCCGCGGCCAGCTCGATGACTCGGGCGTTCTCGGGAGTGGTGGCTGGGCCGAGGTAACGGCAAGCGCTGGACTCGCCGAGTACGGTTGAGACGATGTAGGAGCCTGGATTGAGCCCGTCGACCATAAAGTAGCCATAGGCGTCGGCGACTGCTGTATCGACGATACTCCACTCACCTTGGTCGTTCAGGCCTCGAACGATGATCGCGTCGCCGCCAATCGCCTGCCCGCTATATATGTCTACAATATCTCCCGTTATCGTTGCCGGGCGTTCCATGGTCATCGTCGCAACTTGCACCGGTAGGGAGCCGATGATAATCGGTTCGGCATCGTCGAATGTGGCGTTGTTCGGCGCGTACTTGGTCGCGTAGTTTTACGCATCGCTGGAGAATCGGATGACGTATTCTCCGACGGGCAGCGATGCGCGCCAGGCCCCCTCCGCGTCCGTATAGACCGTTCCCATGTTGACCGGAGCTCCTGCCGGTTGCACTTGCAACAGGTCGACTCGCACACCGAACAGCGGGATGCCGCGCTCGGCTTCGACGACGTTGCCGTATGCGTATGTCGATGCGGCGTCGACCGCGTACGCGTTCGACGCCGTGATCGCCGTAAGGACCGCGAGTGCTGCGATGACAGCAAGGATCCGGATGCCCCTTTTGCCCGTCGGACGATTCCCGTTTGCTCGGCGGTTGCTCTTCATGGCCCCTGCTCCCTTCGTAGCGACATTTCGTCGCAATCTGCCTACTTAGGGCGTTTATCGACGATAAACGGCATGGAGATTAAGAACAGTGCGACAAGCGGTCGCTCAAGATGGGCAAAGGGTCGTATAGAAAGGGAGTGAGTTTGGCTGCGAAGCAGGAGAAACGAGCGCTATTCGGGAGATCCGGTGAGCGGCACCTGGATGATGAATCTTGCGCCGGACCTTCCGTCGCTCAGGGCTTCAATCGATCCGGAATGCTGCTCGAGCAGTCTGCGCGTGATGGAAAGTCCCAGACCCGAGCCACCGCTGTCGCTTGGCCTGGGGCCACTTGCGCGATAGAAGCGATCAAAGACACGGTCCGCGTCCTCAGGCTTGAGGCCGGGGCCGTCATCGGCGATCTCGATTCGTGCGTGCTCATGCTCGGCGGAGCAACTTACGGAGATCTCGCCGTCGATCTTAGTGTGTTGCACTGCGTTTCGCATGACATTGAGAAGGGCCTGTTCGAGCGCGTCAGGATCCCCGATGACCCACAGTGCAGCGCTACAACGCAAGGTGATGCGTCTCGGGCCCAGTGAGCGAGCCTTAGCGACGACCTCGGCGAGAAGACTCGACAGCTCAAGGGGCTGGAAGGGCCGACGCGCGAAGGAGTCGGATC
>JAURYZ010000044.1 GCA_030653635.1 Coriobacteriia bacterium
GAGAGCATCCCCGCGCTGCGGATACGGTAGGAATCTCCGTGGTTCGAGGTCGCTATGTGGCTGTGCTTGTCAGCGGAGCGCTGGGTGGACTTGCCGGCGCCAATCTGTCACTAGAACAAGTGGGGTCGTTCACCGACGGGATGACCAACGGTCGTGGATTCATCGCGCTTGCAGCTAACATCTTCGGAAGATGGACTCCGGCCGGTGCCTATTTTGCGTCACTGCTGTTTGGCTTTGCTGATGCGCTTCAGATCAAGCTTCAGCTTCTGCGCGAGATCATTACCGTGCCCTCGCAGTTCTTTCTGATGCTGCCCTACGTGCTCACAGTCGTCGTGCTCGCAGGAGTCGTTGGTCGCGCGGTTGCCCCAGCTGCGGTCGGAGTGCCCTACGAGAAAGGCTAGTCCCAATCAAGCCCCAACAATCGATACGAATGCGGGTGCTCTGGGCTTTAACGTGGGCCATTGGGACCGCGATCGGTGTCGCGATGGGCGCATGGTTGGGCGTGGTGGGAGCGCAGGGAGCTCCAGGCGTCTCATCGCTCGACGCCAGCTGGGAGCTTTTCGGAATGCCGCTCATCGCGGGAGCATGTGTGTTCGCCGTCTATCTCGCGGCGGGCTTCGTGCTGAGCGCGTTTCGCCGATAACGAAAGACGGCGACCCGTTTCGGGCCGCCGTCTGCATTTCTCATCTTGTTTCCTACTCAGTGTCTTGCTGATTCTCGGAGCCAACGCCGTCACTCGAGCCCAGTTTGTTCCGGCGCGCCTTACTCTTGCGTGCTGCCGCACGGATGATGAAGTACGCGAGCACAAGGATGATCAGGAGCGGCGCCAGCGTGCCGATGAACACGATCAGCGCGTTGATCGTCCCGATGAATCCTCGTAGTGCCTGACGTACCGACGTCGCGAATCCCCAGTCCTCACCGGCCGGCTCTACTAGCGGAGTGGGACCGGTGAGCTCGATGGTCACGGTGGACATGGCTGCCTGGCGTTCTAGATACGAGATTTGCGCCTGCATGGACTCGATGTCGCCTCGGACCCGCGTGAGCTCCTGCTCGATGGCGAGCATTTCGGTTACATTCTTCGCCTTGGCGAAGAACTCCCGCAGGCGGCTCTCAGTCGCCTTGAGGTTCACCAATCGAGCCTTGAGGTCGACATGTTGCTGTGTGACATCTTGCTCGTTTTCTGCTTGACGCAGAACTTTGCCCAAGGCCGAGAGTTCCTCAGTGAAGGAATCGAGCTGGTCAGCGGGGATGCGCACGGTTAGGTAGCCCGACAGGGCGGAGCCGTCTGTGAGAGCACTGCCTTCCACGTAGGGGCGATAGATCGGCACTCCCTCGTCCGAACTGACCTGGTAGTCAATCACCATACCCTTGCGCTTCTCCGCGGCCTTTCGCACCTTCGAGGCGGCGGAGTCAACATCATCGACTCGTAGCCGCAAATCTACCGTGCGAACTACCAGTCTATCGGCCGCAGGGACAGTTGCCGCATCGCCACCGGTCGACTCGGGCATCGGAGCGACCTGACTCGCACTGTAGCCGTAGCCGTCGCTGGCCTTGCCGTCGGCGGCCGAGTTCAGCTGCTCCGGCGAGGTGACAATCATGTCCTGTGAGACTCCCGCCGTCCCCGAGTCGCGCTGGCCTTCGGGTTGCGCGACGAGCGCGCAGCCGCTCAGGGCGACGAGGGCCAGTATCAGTGCGACCGACAGACTCAAGCCGATCACTGTTCTTGGCATCTTTTTGTTCCCGCTCATGGTGTGCCTCCTCGGTCGTGCTTGGTCTGCAAACAATTCGGACGCCCGTCCGCATCAAGCGGGGGCGTCCGAGTCGGTTGCACAGCGTGAGGTGCGAAGCGCTACTTGCTCTTGTCCTCGAGCTTCTTCATCTGCGTCGCGGCATAGGCGCCAAGCGCCACGCCGATTGCAATGACCACAAAGAAGGCCAGTACAAGAGTGTTGAAAATGGGGCTCGCGATATTCGGAGTCATCGGTGGGAGTCACCTCCGTGTTGCCCGACATGTCTAATTTTATTCTACTCGTTTGCGTGACGCGGCGGCAACACCGCATCTCGCTTCATGCTCGCCTCATGCACCTGTTTCGCTGTCAACGTGCGGTTTCCCTGCCTGATTCATAAGTATGACGTGCAACCGGGGCTCATGGTTCTCGGGTGTAGAGATCTCGGCGATCAGCTCCGAGAAGTCATGGGGTGGTACGCAGTGTCGGTTTGGTGTCATGGAATCCCATCAAAGGGTTGTAAAGTGGGATGAAGTGGCATACATTGTCGTCGGTGAGGAAATGTTCATCGAAAGGTATGGGCCGAGGGGTCATACGACTCGAGTAGCGGGGGAGGGCAGATCAGGATGTTCCTAGGCGATCACCAGCACACGCTGGACGCAAAGGGCCGCGTCTCGCTGCCAGCCAAGTTCCGCGCGGAGATGACAGGCAAGATCGTCGTCGCTCAGGGCTTTGACGAGTGCCTCTATGTCTATCCTGCCGAGGAGTACGCCAAGTTCGTAGCCAAGCTTTTGTCTCGCGAGGATTTCGATCCCAGAGTTCGCAACGTGCGGCGCTTCTTTACCACAGGCGCGGTCGAGACAGAGTTCGACTCGGCGGGCCGCATTTCTCTGCCACCGCTTCTGCGGGAGTACGCGGGTTTGACTAAAGACGTCGCCATAACCGGCAACGGCAACCGGATCGAGATCTGGGATGCCACGGCCTGGAATACGTACAAGACCGGCGAGGACCTAGGCTCGATTGAGGACCTCGCAAAGGAGCTGGCCGACGCGGGCCTGCTCTAGGTATTGACAATGGAATACCGGCATACCCCAGTTTTGCTGGCCGAGGTCACGCAGCACTTATCGTTGCACCCCGGCTCGATCATCGTAGACTGCACCTTAGGCGGGGCAGGACACGCGAGGCGGATAGCAGACCTGATCGGACCCACCGGGATTCTGGTGGGTATCGACCAAGATGATGTAGCACTTGAAGCAGCATCAGACGCACTCCGCCTCGGCCAGCAAGCCATTCTTCTGAAGGGTAACTTCGGCGAACTTGACGCGCTCTTGTCGGGCGCGGGCATCCCATATGCCGACGGTTTCCTGTTCTATCTGGGCGTCTCCTCTCCGCAGCTCGACCTCCCTGACCGGGGGTTCACGTACCAAGAAGACGTACCTCTCGATATGCGCATGGATGCACAAGGGCCTACCACAGCAGCGGATGTACTGAACACGTACTCCGAATCACACCTGGCCCGCATCCTGCGCGAGTATGGGGAAGAACGGTGGGCTTCGCGCATCGCAGCATTCATCGTAGCCGCGCGAGCCCGCCAACCCCTAGAGACGACCGGGGAACTGGTCCACATCGTGAAGGCCGCGATCCCCGCAGCCGCACGACGCGAAGGGGGACACCCCGCACGCAGGACGTTCCAAGCCCTTCGGATC
>JAURYZ010000046.1 GCA_030653635.1 Coriobacteriia bacterium
GTCCCACAGACCCACGTTGGTCTCCTCGCCTGATCAGCGGCTTCACTTGCCGAAGATGGCCCTGCCGACACGCACAATAGTGGCCCCCTCTTCGACGGCCACTCGATAGTCGTTCGTCATGCCCATGGAAAGCTCTGCTAAGTCTACGCTATTGAGCGGCATCTCGCAGAGCGAATCGCGCAACTCCCGCAGCTCGCGAAAGACCCACCGCGAGTCCTCGGGCCGACCAAAGGGCGCCATGGTCATAAGGCCGCGAACCTCGGTGTTCCCCAGTCCGCCGGCCTCAATGAGCGCTTCGCGCACATCGGCCGCCGGAAAGCCATGCTTTGACTCCTCGCCCGAGACATTGACCTGCAACAGAACCGGCTGAATCACTCCGATCTCGGCCGCCTTGCGATCGATAGCCTCAAGGAGGTGCAGCGAGTGCACGGA
Source organism: Coriobacteriia bacterium (assembly GCA_030653635.1). Classification (GTDB taxonomy): domain Bacteria; phylum Actinomycetota; class Coriobacteriia; order Anaerosomatales; family JAHIQC01; genus JAHIQC01. The sequence goes on from JAURYZ010000046.1 coordinate 433, forward strand.
GTGGATCAGGCAGGCCTTTCCGACTACATCCTTAACCTTATTGGTCTGCAGAGTGCCGATGAAGTGCCAGCGGGCTTCGGGGAAGAGTCCATGCTTGCCGACGAGTTCCTGAACCCGGTTCTCACCGAAGTCGGATATGCCCACGGCGAGTGATTTCTGGATCTCGGCGACGCCAACGTGCTTGGTGACAGCGACGATGGTGACATCTTCGAAAGAGCGCCCAGCAGAGTCGGCGGCATGTGCCACCTGCCTGCGTACCGCCTCATAGCCCTCAGCGATTACGCTCAATGTGACCGGCTACTCCTCGCTTGCTGCTGTCCCGTCGAACTCCCCAGTCACAAGGTAGGCGATGCGCTCACCGATGTCGACCGCATTGTCAGCGATGCGCTCCAGATAGCGGGAGGCAAGAACCATGGACGAAGCCCACTCGATATCGTCTTCGTCCTGCAGGCGTCCGAGCTCACGAAAGAACTGCTTATAGAGGTGATCGATGGGCTCATCGAGATCCTCGAGTTTGCGCGCTAGATCCAAGTCGCTCTTCTCGAACGCCTCGGTCATCGCATCGAGCACCCGATGCACAAGGTTGCCTTGTGCCTGGATGAGGTCATACAGGGTCTGAGGTCCGCGACGCGCAGCCGTGCGCTTGGTCGCCTTGGCAATGTTGACAGCCAGATCGGCCATGCGCTCCAGATGCAGGGCCATGTAGGTGAGAGAGTAAAGGAGCCTCAGGTCCCTAGCGACCGGGAACTGGGTGGCTATGACCTCGATCGCATGCTCCTCGATGCCCAAACAACGGCGATCGAAGTCCGCATCTCGTGCGATAACCTCCAAAGCCAAGTCGATATCACCTTCGACCAAAGACCTGACCGCATCGGTCGTCACATCACTCACATCACGCGATATGCCGAGGACTTCGAGTTTGAGATCCCTGAGTTCCTGCCTGAATCCTTCGCGCATGATGCGGTGTCTCCTAAGAATCGCCCGTGTGGTGTTTCAGCATTATACGCGCCGTATTGGGTGACAGCGCCGGTTTCACCGAGTTGTTACGTTTGCGTTTGTTACGTTTCGCCTGCGTTGCAGCGCATCGATGTGCATGGCCTCAAGCCTAGATCCCCTATCCGAAACGGCCGGTTATGTAGTCTTCTGTGCGTCGGTCCTTGGGACTGGTGAATATGTTCGTGGTTCGATCGTACTCCACCAGCACGGCCGCCTCACCGGAGTTCTCCTGAAGAAAGAACGCGGTAAAGTCGCTCACTCGAGCGGCCTGCTGCATGTTGTGAGTAACGATAATGATGGTGATGCGATGCTTAAGCTCGGCCATGAGGTCTTCGATCTTTTGAACCGAGGTCGGGTCGATGGCTGAGCAAGGTTCGTCCATGAGAAGTACGTCTGGCTCGACAGCCAAGACCCGCGCGATACACAAGCGCTGCTGCTGACCGCCGGAAAGTGTGAGCCCGTTACGGGTGAGGATGTCCTTCGTCTCTTTCCACAGGTTGGCGCGCTCAAGGGACTTCTGGACTATCTCGTCGAGTTCCGTCTTCTTCTTGACGCCATGCAGCCGAGGCCCGAATGCCACGTTGTCATAGATCGACATCGGAAATGGATTGGGCTGTTGAAAGATCATCCCGATGAGACGTCTGAGGTCGACAGGGTCGACTCCTTGGGCGTAGATGTCCTCTTCGTCCAAAGTAATGCGCCCGTGGACTCGGGTGCTGGGAATCAGATCGTTCATCCGATTGAAACATCGCAGGAACGTGGACTTCCCACAGCCGGACGGCCCGATAAAGGCAGTTACCGCCTTCTCTTTGATACCCACGTTGATCCCCGTGAGCGCATGGAACTCGCCATAGTGGAAGTCGAGATCCTTCACGAGGATCTTGTCTGTCCCACTTGAAGCAGCGGGCTGGTGCAGGTCGGGACCGAGAGCCATCAGCTACATCCTCCTACGTGACCGGCGCAGAATGTATCGCGCGCCGAGGTTGAAAGCCAAGATCATTATCATAAGCAGTAGCGCAGTCCCGTAGGCAGCGGGCAGGTTGATGCCCTCCATCGCCAACAGGTACAAATGGACAGTCATCGGACGTCCCGAGTCCAACGGGCTCACCGGCAGATTGATGGCTTGGCCCATGGTGTAGATGACCACCGCAGTCTCACCGACGGCGCGTCCGGTCGCGAGAATAATGCCCGTAACGATCCTAGGCATGGCGGCCGGGATGACACTACGCGACACCGTCTGCCACTTTGTGGCGCCGAGTCCGTAAGAGCCCCATCGAATGTACTTCGGGACAGCACGAATGGCCTCCTCTGTGGTACGCATGACGATAGGCAGCATGAGGAACGA
>JAURYZ010000192.1 GCA_030653635.1 Coriobacteriia bacterium
CGTGTGTTTCGCCGCGTCGATGCTCGCTCGGTTTGCCGGGATGCTCGAGCAGTTCGCCGAGGTCGCCGATTTGGCTTCGTTTGCCGCCGATCTGCTCATGACAGTGGGCATGGCGCTTCTAACCGTATACTTCTTCAAAGTGCGCACCGCGATGACGCAGTATATCCGCAGCGCTGCGGCCTATAGGGCGTCCTTGGATGACGATGCTGGTGATGCGGGTGTCTAACCTTCTCGCGCAGCGCATCGAGGAGACTTTGCGGCCGGTCATCGGTACGGTCATGGCGACGGTTTCGCTCGATGTCGAGACCAAGCGGATCGGCAAGTCACCCGACACGGTCGACAGGGCTGATCTGTCTACGCTCGCAGACAATCTGGCCAACGCGCTACGTCTCGTGGTGGGTCAGGATCTGGCCGAAGCCGCCGCGATCAAGGTCCGCCAGCTCGCCTGAGCGCAGTAAACATCGCATCGGACAGCTCGGTTCGAGCATCCTCGTATGAAGTCCAGGGGTCGGAGTATCCCGGCGCACCCACGCGCGCCCCGTCTCTGGCTCGCGTTGAGAATGCCACGACGGCGGTCGCGCCGTGTGCGTTGCGAAGGTAGTCGATGAACACCCGGTCGGGTCGCTCGCGGCTAGCGTGGCGAGCTACATGGGAATGCTGTCCGGGACGGGGTCATCACCTGCGGGCGCTGGAGCCGCTGAGGCGGCATCGCCGTCGGCCTCGCTGGGCTGATCGTCGGCGATCTGGGCTAGTGTGCGTCCGGTCGTGACGCTTTGCGCCATCTCAGTCGTCACGTCGTACTCATCGTGGGGCCGTGCGTGCTCGTCGCGATGCTTGATGAGCAGCCAGCTCTCCTGACGCTCCCCGGGCCGCGGCTTGATGCGCACCAGAGCCCAGCTGCCGTGAAGCTTGCTGCCGCGCAGCGTGAATTTGAGCTCACCGCGTAGAAGGCCCGCTGGCATATCGAGCTCAGGCTCGTAGGTGCCGGCGTCCCACAGCATGACCGTGCCGCCGCCGTACTCGCCTTGCGGAATGGTGCCCTCAAACGAGCCGTACTCCATCGGGTGGTCCTCGACGTGCATGGCCAGGCGCTTGTCGTGTGGGTCGAGCGATGGCCCCTTGGGAACGGCCCATGAAGCCAAAACTCCGTCGATCTCGAGCCTGAAGTCGTAGTGCAGCCTGCTTGCGGCGTGCTTTTGGATCACGAACACCGGGGTATCATGCGCTGCGCGGTCCGGCTCGCCGGCAGGCTCGGGCGTCTTGTCGAAATCGCGCTTCTCGCGGTAGCGGTCCAAGGGTGTCATCGGGCGCCTTCGTCGTCGTGTGCGTGCGGGACTACCGGCACTCCCTCAGCCTCGATGGCCGCAACGAGCTGGCCTGCCATCTTAAGCTCAGCCTCGGTGACTCCCGTGGACTCAAGATCGCCTGCAGGCAAATCCAATTCCGAGGAATCTCGCAGTTGATGCGGGCAGCGCAGAAGTTCGAGTAGGAGCATGTCGCCTTCGGGTATGAGCGCGGCGAGGTGCTGCTTGGAGCGGATCACGATCTTGGCCACGGCGACGCGCTTGGCGCGCGCGAGGGTCTCGCGCAATAGCGCATAGGCCTTGCGGCCGGGCTTGGACGGCTCCAGATAGTAGGGCTTGCTGAAATACTCCGGTGCGATTTGATCTGCACACACCGCCGAGAGGATGTCGATGGTTTGGGTCGCCTCGACGTCGGCCTGCCGAAAATCGTCGTCCGACATTACGACCCAGCGCCCACCTCCCAGATCGTAACCCTTCACGATGCGATCCCAGGGGATTTCCTCGGCAGGGAACAGGGTGACCGGGATGGTCACGAGTCCGAAGCTGATGGAACCTCTCCAGATGGCGTGCGGCATGTGGCCCTCCAGGGTGAGTGCGGCCGATGCGCGGTCGCGTGGTATTTACCCACGACTCGGTGAGCGGTGACGCGCTGCACGGCTCGTGCGCTATCATGGCGATGTCGGACGGAGCCGATTTCAAGGGGGGTTTCTCATGCGCCGAGCACGTATCGCGGGCCTCGTTCTCGCGGTCAGACTGGTTCTAGCGCTCGCGCTCTTGCCACTATTGGCCTATGCCGCTGATGGCGGAGCACCGAGCTTTGAGGGTATCTACGCGGGGATTGGTGACGGGGTCGGCAACGACGGAGGCGGCGGGTCCGCAGCTGTGACCGTGTGGGTCGAGGACCTGGGTGACAGCGCACGATTCACCATTCAGGTGCTCGACTATGGGATCACGGTGGCCGCCGAAGGGCCGATCACCGCAGACGCCGGAGCGATCACAGTGCCCATCACGGTCGACTCGATGGGCGTCAGCGGAAGCGCCACGATCACGATGGCTTTGGTCGGGGATACGTGGCTGATGACCGCTGAGGGCGCAGGCACGGCGCTTGGCTACGATGGCATCGGCTCACTTACCGCCGATCAGGTCTCAACGGGCTTTGAGCTTCCTCCGATAGGCGAGCAGCTCGGCACGATGATCCAAAACATCACCGGTGGCCCGGCAAAGGCCAAGGAGCAGGCGACCAAGACCCCGTACGTGGTCTCGGCACCCAAGCGTCCTGCCCCCGGAGCTGCACCGGCTGACTCGCAAGACGCCACCTCGACGAGCGCAGCGCCTGCCGCCGAGGCACCCTCACCGCTCGCACCGGCCGTGGTCGAGCCTCCGTTCACCGACTTCAACCGCATCGGGGCTGCTGCGCTTGCCGCAGCGATCTTGCTGCTCCAGATCATCCTCGCGTAGGCACGCGGACAAGGGCCCACCCGAAGGGAGCATCACCATGCAAGACTTCGCAGGAATCTACTACTGGATCCGTCTCGGGCTGCTCGGACTGATCTCGTTGCTCGCATTCATCGCAGCTTTCCGCTTGATGCGCACGCGCAAGTTCTCGACCGGCAAGGGAATCGTCGCAGTCGTGCTTGAACTCATAGCCCTGGTGGGGACCTGGCTGCTCACCGGCGCGTCTCCCTCACCCGTATGGCTCATAGTCGCGCTCGCGCTCGGTGCGGTACTCGGCTTTCTGCTCGGCCGTTTAGCCAAACCAGCTGCCGAGGAGAAGCTCAAGCGATCGCCGGTGGCCGCA
>JAURYZ010000071.1 GCA_030653635.1 Coriobacteriia bacterium
TATCCACTCACCAGCGGCCTCACGCGCCCCGGTGTTGTATGCTCCAGCGGAACCGCGGTTCTGTTGATGAATGACGCGTACTCGCGCTTCTCGCTTGGCAAACCGCCTCGCAAGGTCGAGGGTGCCGTCGGTTGAGCCATCATCAACAACGATGCACTCCCAGTCAGCGTATTCCTGGCCGATGATCGCCTCCAGCGTCTCGGCCAGCGTCGCCTCGGCATTGTACGCTGGGACTATGATCGAGAAGCGCTGCACGAATCCTCCCAATGGCTGCCTCGCACGACTACTTCAACCGGAAGATCCATTTGACCACCCGCCAAGCACCCAGGGCGGGCTTAAGAAGTCCCGCCTCTTTGAGCACCGGGGCCAAGTCCTCGGCCGCCCACGAGCGCACCCTGGCCGGCAACGACGGCTGCGGGGGGCCTGGCACGTACGGTGAGCGCTTGGTCGCTCGCTGCCTGTGCGACACCACCCCATCTTCATCCACGACCCGCGAACCCACGAACCCGACTCGCTCCGAAGATACGTCCTGGAACGCTCGCTCAAGCAGGGATCGCCACTTAAGGATTGATGCACCAACCGTCCAACCTCGGCCCAAGACGAGATCTCGCGGGCGAAAGCTCCCTTCCTGTACCCTCGCAACTCCAGCGACCAGATCCTCTCCGAATACGCCCGCTTGAGAGCGCTCGGAGTCCGTCAGCTCGTTGAAGATTCCCGTGTTCCGCATCACGACCGGAACGTCGCACAAACACGCTTCGATTGCCGCCAGACACTGCGTCTCGACCGGTGACCCCACGATGAAGAAGTCGGCGGCATTCAGCAGCGTGACGAGTCTCTCTTGGGACACCCGGCAGTACGTCTTGGCGTTCGCAGCTTCGAAAGATTCTTCCCTCTTCGTAATGAGGAGCCACGTGATCTCGGGATATACATCGATACAGCGTCGAACCTCAGGCCAGCCCTTGACCTCATCAAACGCACCGACGAATACCCCGATTGTCTCGCCGCCTAGGCCATTCTCTTCGCGACACTGCTTCTTGTCCAAAGGTCGGAAGAGCGTCTCATCAACCCCGACCGGGATAATCTCGAAGTCATACTCGGGATACGATATGGCTGTCAGGAGCGAGTTCGTAACCGCCACCCGAGAAGCACTGAGGTTCCTCTCCTGTTGCGTCGAATCACGACCCATCGCTCGAAGGTCGTCTTGCAGGAAGGCTATGGTGTACCTGTCGGGGTCGACTATATCGATGAAGGTTGCGTTCTGAATGATGACCTCGGTCTGGGGATGTGTCCTTCTGATGTAGTCGCGCGCCAACGTTGAATACCTACCGCCTGTCCCCACCGTGCGTGAATCGACACCGACACTCGACGGCAATCCCTCAAGGAGAAAGTCCCAAAGTACCCGCTCGCCCATAGTGCCTGTAACGAGGTCATTGCACACCGCTACAAGGGAGCGTGCCTCTCGGCACACATCGGACTCATCGTCCTTCTCCCCCATCTGAAAGTGGTAGACGATGCTGTCAAGGGCTGTCCGATGCGTGATTCCTCGGCTCTGGAGCCGCTGAATCAGCACTTTGTCGCCAGAGATGCTTGCTTCTCCGGGGAGCGCCAAGTCAGGAGCGAATATGTCTGACCCCGGATGCATATTCCCCTCGGGGTAGCCCCCGACCTCCAGGAAGTGCTCGCGCCTGATGAGAAGCGGCATGTACAGCCCGCCATCGAGGACACCAGGCTCGCGGATGGCTTCAGCGAATTGAACGAATTCATGCTCGCGATAGCCGTCCGGCGTGATCCCGAAGTCCTTCTCGATTCCATAGAGCCCAGTCTTCAATTTCCCCGACTCGACCAACCGCGAAGCGAGTGCGCTGGCACCATCATAGCCACCCCAAAGAGCCTCGAACCATCCAGGGCTGAAGCCCATGTCTGTGTTAAGGAACACCACGAAGTCGCCTCGGGCCTGAGTCGCGCCAAAATTGTACGCGCGGTATACGTTGTTGATGTACCACTCATCGCGGTGGGCCTCTGTGTTGCTCCACTCAACATGCGGGATATAGTTCTCGCGAAGGTACTTGAGCACCTCGTCGCTTGCATCATTAGCGACGAAGAAGAACTCCTTATCCGACATATCTGTGAAGCGGAGCACTTGTTCGTAGAGGAATCGCGCCCACTCCACGCTCTTGAAAACAAGGCAGACGATTGAGAAGCCTGGCCGGGTGACTTCGGAGCGGTGGCGCTCGACATAGGCCAGTGACTGTACGAAGTCCATGGGCTCCGGCTTGCGATGTCGCGAGCGCAGATCGGCAGGAAACTCCTCAGCGGGAACTTCCTCTAGCGCAAGTCGCTCTTCGCTCACTAGTCTGTCGAGCATCTCGTAGCCGCGCTGACCGTGGGAGCGATAGACAAGATACTTGTGGGCAAGGTTTCGCTCGTCGGCAAACCCGTAGTGTAGGACCTTGAGTTCGGAATACCGCTCGATGTTCTCGACCGAGGACGGATACTGGGGCAGATGCAGGCCGTCAGTCGTCGTGTCATACGACATGTCCGGCATGGCTCGCCACAGCCTTACAAACCAGCCTGCGTCAAATGAGCTGTCGAGCCGCTTCCAAGACCCGCTCCTCCACAAGTTGATTTCCTGCAAGGCGACCCCATCAAGCGAGCGCGCTTCACTCCATGCGCACAGGCGCTGCAGATCCTCGGCGGTCTCGGTTGCAAGAACCTCATCCGCATCCAGCCACAAGATGAAGTCCGCATCGAACTCAAGGGCGGCATTGACGAGAGTCTGCTTGTGCCTCAACTCACTGCTGAAATCATTTCGAGCACCCCGTATCACATGCGCTTGTGTGCCCAGCAAGTGCTCATAAGTGCCGTCGGTACTGCCATCGTCATAGATGACAAGCTCATCAACAAGCGGGCTGATATGCCCAATGAAGCGTCGCAGGTTGCCCTTGCGCATTTCATTGAACACTTGGGCGATACACACTATTCGATAGTGGCCCTTGTTGGCTCTCGGCACGTGGCCCCTCGCTTCCGGCGCAATCGTGTCAGGCGATTTCGTGGGGTTCCATCCATGACAGCTGCGCATCCCTCTTCCGACATATCGTCAGACCCGGAGAGCGGGGAATCGTCATCATTTCGTACCCTTCGCCTTCCGCCTGCAACTCCTGTACGGCACGATACGCATCACCGCACCATCCAGGCTGCGTCAGCTGTTCGTCTCCGGGATGGGTATCGTGCATCAAGATGAGTCCGTGGTCAGCGACCAGCGGGAGATAGTTGCGGAAATCCCTGAGAACAGATTCGCAGCTGTGGTCGGCATCGATGAACAACATGCTGATGCGAGCATCCTGTTCGCGCAGCTCTTCGACCAGATCATCTGTTGTCCCAAGGACAAAGCGGGCATTTGCCGCTTTTCGCACGTGACTCCTTGCCCGGGGGTCAGTATCAACCCCGACGGCCGTACCGGCAAACGGCACGACCTTGTTGAAGAGCTCCGCACGATAGATGCCCAGCTCAATGTATAGACATGGACGCATGATTCGGGCCAAGTGAGTAATGAAGTCAACGTGCCAATTGAGCGCTTGTGCATCGCCTCGAGAGCGTCGCCACCATACCATGCCATGTCTCCAAGCTCCTGAGCGTGCCGTCATCATACCGTCCCAGCCACGAGTCCCCCGCGGCGGTCAAACTCCATCGGCAGAATAGCCGCACCGGCTATCCGTTGTTCTCTGCGCGGATAATCCTCCTAATTACTCGTTTCACGCCACGTGGCAGTATGCGACCAAGACTCGCGAAGGCAATCGAACGCAACTTCTGCGAGAGACTACGCTCATCGACGCCGTTCGTGTACTTCCCAGTGAAGCGCCTCAGAAACCATTCTGTAGGGGCTGTAATCATTTCATCAACCCGGTCTGCATGCCGAGAACTGACCATACATATGGTCAGTTCTTCATATTTCTCAAGCGCGAGGATCTCTCCGCCTAGCTCAAGAATCGCTCGAATGAATTCGCGACTGCTCCACAAACCGACGTGCATCTCATGAGGATTGCCCC
>JAURYZ010000079.1 GCA_030653635.1 Coriobacteriia bacterium
CCCATGAGTGCCATTGGTCGAGGTGCAGAAGCAGTCCACGCCGGTTGTAGAGCGCCGTCAAGGGGTCACGGCTGGCGAACGCCGCGAGAGTTAGATTGTCGCGCCACGCACGCCTGAGTACCCGAGCTAGGAATCGAGCAAGGTCCCCGCGCGAATAGAACATCTCGATGGCGGCGACGATCCGCTCGACATGACGTGCGTAGGCCTCACGGTGCACGCGCGCGCCGCCCGGCTCGGTAAGGTCCAACAATTCGCCGAAGATGGGATCGAGCATGAAGAACTCAAGCCGGGCGGCGATGTCGAGCTTCGCGTCGTCGTCGATGCCCTTGAAGTCCGCAGGTGCTGTCGCGAGCATCTCCTCGTAGACCTGTCGCATGTGGCGCTCGAGGCCCTCGGTATCGTTGATGACATCTGGAACCAGACCCTGATCCCATGCGGTGCGAAGCTCACTCCACCATTCCAGGTGCGCTGACTCCTCGACGGCCATGCGGCTAAAGACCCCGGACAACTCGGGGTTCGAGCATGAGTCCTGCATGCTTCGGTACGTCGCCAAGGCGAACTCGTCCATTTTCACGCACAGATCGAGGATCGTTCGCATTCGACCTCCCAAAGAATCGCAACTCGCACATAGTCGGCACCCCAAAGGCCATATCTTCACTATACCCCCGCGCCTGCACCGGCGGTACCATGACGCTGGATGGAATTATTCATATATCGGAGGAGATTTGGTCTACGAACCGCGTTCCTATCGCAAGACGGCCGCCCCTGAAGGGCTCGTCTGCTTCGAGGTAGTTCACAAAGAAACCGACCTACTGATATGCGCTGCGAAGGATCTGTCCCCGCAGGCGCATGCGGCGATACTGTCTGCACGCGATGAGATCGAGACGTACATCGCCTCACATCCAAGGTTCGCCGAGTCCTATTCGCCAGTCGATGTCGACACTGGCGCACCCGCCATAGTCGCGGACATGGCGCGTGCCGGATACGCGGCGGGTGTCGGCCCGATGGCAGCCGTGGCCGGCGCGATCGCCGAGTACGTGGCTCGGGCGCTAGCCGAGTACTCCGACGAGGTCATCGTCGAGAACGGTGGCGATGTGTTCGTGATCGGTCGCGTGGAACGAACGTTGGCGCTGTGGGCGGGCGAGGAGGGAGTGCGCGGCGTTGGACTGGTCGTGGCTCCTGAGATGATGCCGATGGCAGTGTGTACTAGTAGCGGCCGCATCGGACACTCCACCTCGTTCGGAGCCGCCGATGCCGTGACCGTGCTCGCCACAGATGCGTCACTGGCCGACGCGGTCGCAACGGCGCTTGCGAACCGGATCCGCCAACCCGAGGATGTCGATCTCGCGCTTCAAAGCGCGCAAGCGATAAAGGGCGTTTCGGGCGTGGTGGCGACCGTAGACGGTCGTATCGGCGCATGGGGCGCCGTGAAGCTTGCTCCCATCGCCGGCTGAATTCCCTTAAGCAACCTCCGTCCATGGGCGCCTTGTCGCGTTAGAATGTCCACAGGCCATAAGAGAGGGGCGTGTCCTGATGGACAGCATCGACGAGCTAGACATGTACGAGGCCGAGAAACGCCTCGCGCTATACAACGAGTACCGTGACGCAGCGCGCGTCTTCACCTACTACATCGAGACCGAGCTTCGGGCCTACCTGGCCAACGAAGTCACGGTCGAGCCCATGAGCGGCCCGGGCGGCGTCTACTTCAAAGTCATGCTTACTGACGTGTGGATCTACGAGGCTGAACGCCAGAACCGTTTCGTGCCCGACACGCTCATATACTCGGTAAACGATGTGCACGTACAGCGCCTGAAGGCCGACGACGAGTAAACCTGCCGAGGAGCCCCACCTTGACACTTCCTGTCGACCGCGAGAGTGCTGTCGCGCGCGTTGAGGCGCTGCGCGCGGAGCTCGAGCATCACAATCGCATGTACTATGCGCTGGATGCGCCCGAGATCAGCGATGCCGCGTACGATGCGTTGTCTCGCGAGCTTCGCGAGCTGGAAGCGTCTTGGCCAGATCTGGTCGATGACGACTCGCCGACCCAGAAGGTGGGACAAACGTCCAGCGCACAGTTTGCGTCGGTCGCGCATGCGGTTCGGATGTACTCGCTTGACAACGCGATGGACCAAGATGAGCTCGACGCGTGGCTTGCTCGCGTGCGCGATGCCGTAGGCGATCGAAGCTGCGAGTTCGTGTGCGAACTCAAGATCGATGGGAGCAGTCTGGCGCTCACTTACGAAAATGGCGCGCTGCTTCGAGCGGCCACGCGCGGCGACGGCCGTACGGGAGAGAACATTACCGCGAACGCGAGTGTCGTGCGCGATGTTCCCACACAGCTGCACAATCCTGAGCTCGGGTCGGTCGAAGTGCGTGGCGAGATATACATGCCCAAGGCGAGTTTCGCGCGCCTGAATGCCGAGCAGGAAGCCGTCGGCGCGCAGCCGTTCGCGAACCCGCGAAATGCGGCCGCCGGAAGTGTTCGCCAGAAGGACCCCAAGATCACCGCGTCGCGCGACCTGGCCACGTTCATGTACGCGATCGCAGAACCGCGAGCATTGGGACTTGGCCGCCAAAGCGATGTGCTGGCTTGGCTTCGCAGTGCGGGCTTCCACGTCAATCCCGATGTCATCACCTGCAGCGATGAGTCAGGCGTGCGCGAGTTTTGCGCGAGAGCCATCGAGCGGCGCGAGTCGCTGCCATACGAGATCGATGGCGTAGTGGTGAAGCTCGACTCTCTCGCGCTTCAGGACGAACTTGGCTACACGAGCAAGGCTCCTCGCTGGGCGATCGCCTTCAAATTTCCTCCCGAGGAAAAGACGACCGTGCTGCGCGAGATCCGCATACAGGTCGGTCGTACGGGTGCACTCACACCGCTGGCCGAGTTCGATCCGGTCACGGTCGCGGGCTCGACCATCGCCAGGGCCACGCTGCACAACGAAGATGAGATCCATCGCAAGGACGTGCGCGTCGGCGACACGATCATCGTACGCAAGGCCGGAGACGTCATCCCCGAGGTCCTCGGCGCGATTCTGTCACTGCGGCCTGCGGACGCGCAGCTTTGGCGCATGCCGATCGAATGCCCGAGCTGTGGCGAACCGGTCTGGCGTGAGGACGGCGAGGTCGCGATGCGCTGCGTGAACGCCGCATGTCCAGCGCAGCGCCTTGAGCGCCTCGTGCACTGGGCAGGACGCGGATCGCTCGACATCGATGGCATGGGCTACGAAATCATCGCGCGCCTGGTGGACCAAGGCGAGCTGCATGATGTGAGCGATTTCTACTCTTTGGGCGAAGCTGCGCTCGCTACGCTCGATATGGGCCGCATGAAGCAGGACGGCGCGCCGGTGGTGCTTGGAGGGGTCG
>JAURYZ010000086.1 GCA_030653635.1 Coriobacteriia bacterium
GCCATCTCCATGTCGAGCGGACGGCGCCCCATCGAGGCCAGCGCGAAGGCCTTGAGTAGCGAGCCCTTCAGGCCGTGCGCTGTCTTGCCGCGAGACGCGAGATACTCGATGACATCATCGGGAACATCAAGCTTCTCGCGAGCGACTTTGCGACGAAGATAATCGATGCGATCCTCGAGAGACTCGAACGCCTCCTCGGACATGTTGCCTCCTTCTAGCGAGCGAGACCTTCACGGGAGTCGTGCTCGTCAAATGCAAGAGCCGCCGCCCCGAGAAGTCCCGCGTCATTACCAAGTTCGGCCTGTACCACGCGCACGTCACGGCGTCCCGCCAGGCTCTCCTCGGCGATTACCTGTGCGGCTCTTTCGACCATGAAGCCGCATGCCTCGCCGATTCCACCACCCACCACGATCATCTGGGGGTTGAGCAGGTTCACGAGCCCGCATAGAGCACGACCCAGAACAACGCCGGAATCCATGAGCAGAGAGGTAGCGGGCTCGTCGCCCAGAAGCGCGGCCTTAACCACGTCCTCGGCGGTGATTGCATCGATATCTCCACCGGCCTGATCGAGAACGGCCCGGCCCTTGAACGACTTGGCCAGCTCGCGCCCCATCGCAGCTATCGCCGGACGCCCGAGATAACTCTCGATGTGACCGCGTCCGCCGCACGGACACGGGGGGCCGTCCATCTGAAGCACCATGTGTCCGACCTCGCCGCCCAGCCCGCGAGCGCCGCGATACGGCTCTCCGCCCACGAACATGCCACCGCCAACGCCGGTACCCAGCGTGATCATGAGGAAGTCGCGTATACCTTTGGCCGCGCCGTAGCGGAACTCGCCAAAGGCTGCCAGATTGCCGTCGTTGTCGATGGTTGCCTGTTGGCGCACGCGCGACATGATGAGCGCGCGCACGTCCACACCGGCCAAGGGCAGGTTCGTGCAGAACTCCACGCTTTGACGCATGAAATCGATCTGCGCAGGCAGGCCCACACCGATGCCGGCGATCTCGCTCGGATGCACTCCGGAGCTCACCTGATCCACCAGCTCGATGATCGCGTCAACAACCGCGAAAGGCCCACCTTTGGGCGTCAGTATCTTCGCCTCTTTGATCGTGCGGCCTTTCCGCTCGACCAGACCGGCTGCTATGCGTGTACCGCCGACATCGATGCCGACCGCGTACGAGGTTCGCATGTGCCCTCCCTCGGATTCTAAAGGCGCTGCCGGAGCGCCCCACGCATCATATCAGTAGTCCCACAGGATACCGCGCTGTTGGATGATGCCCATCTGCACCATCTTGCGCAGCATCTCTTGCTCCGTGACACCGAACAGTCGCGAGAGGTAACGATAGTCGTTGAACCACTTTTGGGACTGGTCTATGACCATGAATGCTGGAGTGAGAAGCTCGTCGGCGACCGTATCGGCATCGGGGTGATCGCCAATGATGCGATCGTAGGAACCTTCGGGGTCGTTCAGCACCACGAGAAGGTGTCCCAACGAGTGCGCGATTGCACGACGGCGGGTCGACTCGTCTTTCGTGGAGTTCACAACAATGACCGGCATGCCGTCCTCAGCGATGATTGCCGAGGAGAAAAACGTAGGCATCGCAAAGAAACGCACTGGTATGGAGAAGCGTACGGCGAGGTCCTCGATGGGCACCGGCGGTTCTACGAATCCAGCGTCCTTCAGGGCCTTGTCGGCCAAGCTGCGATAGTACGTGTCGCTGCGAAGGGCCACGCGCAGGTGTCTCCTTGGTAGATGGCAGCAGGCCGATTCTGGTGGTCTGTTCTATATATCGGCCTATTGCTCGAACCCATCATGACTAATTAACGCCTATGACGTGCGCTACGTCACGCGCAAAAGAGCGCGGACTAGCCGATACTTAAGGGTAGCATCGTCATATAGGAGTTTCATTCCCCTTGGGAGGTGTGTGTGGAGACCGAGGGTCACCCCTTGGCCGAAGAGGTCGTCCGACTACTTGCCGGAGCCGCTAACGCCGCACGCCTCTACCCGCCTTCGAGCGAGCTTCCCGCGGCCGCCATCGCCCGCTTCGTGGATCGCGCCAACGAGGTCACAGGCACCGTTGGCCCGTTGCGTTACCGCGTCGATCCGCATGAGATCAAGATCGGCGAGGTCACTTTGGCCGCCGGTCAAAACCAGATCACTGTGTTCGCCGAGACACTCCACGCGATGCAAGTCGGACAGCTTGTGATTGCCCCAGGAATGAACGCAACCGAAACGATTTCATTCATCGGCATCGCGAACTCCGAACCTTCCGCGGTGCGCCAGCAGGGCGTCCGTGCGCTGCTCGTGCGTGCAGGTGTCACCCATATGGCCGTGATCGAGGTTACATTGCGTGCCTCCGGCGAGGAGGGGCTGCTCGGCCTCGACCTTACTAGCGCGCCGCTCGAAGACATCGGTCGCGAGGCGGTGGGCGCTGCGGAGCAGTGGTCTCGATCCGCCGGCGAGGGCGAGGGCATAGACGCCGTCCAAACCACAATCGACGGCCTCGAGGAAGCCACGCGGGAGATCGCGGCTCAGCGTGTGGCCCAGGCGCTTCTGCGTCTCGATGAAGCAACACGCATCCGCGTGCTGGCACTCTCACTCAAGGCAGACTCGACGGGCAAGCGCATGGCGGGAATGTTCGACGCGATAGCGCGCATGAACCCGTCCGCGCTGGCCAGACTCCTCACTATTGTCGCGGCGCAAGCAGGCACCGATGCCTCGCGGCTCGCCGGAGCCATGGACCTGCCACCCGAGGTCGCGGCGCAGGTCGCGCTGCTTCTGGCCCCATCGATGCGTTCTGAGGCCGAATGTGGCGTGCCGCCGGACTCCTCGGCAGAGACGATGCGTGACGACCTCAATGTCGAAGACGATCGACGGGATCTGCAAAGACAGATGATGCTGTGCTCGCCCCAATTGGCCTCTGGCAGGGCGTTGGCAACGACAGTGTCCATTTCCCGGGCTCGTCCAGGCGCCGAATCCGTAGGCGCCATCGCGCAGGCATTGCCACGTGCAGCCCGAGACGGGGCGTTCCAGTCCGTGCGTGTGGCGCTTCGGCGCCTCGACGAGCTGGAGTCCGATGCGTCTTTGGCCCTGGCTGTCGAGAGCGCCCGAACGACCCTGCAAGACCCCGAGGTCCTCGCGGATGTGTGTCAGGCGCCCTTCTCGGACTCCGACGCCGCGATTGCGGGCGAGATCTTAAAGGCGGCCGGTGCCGCAGGCGGCGAAGCACTTCTGAACTTCTTCCTCACAGCACCCGAGCCGCAGCGGTCCTTG
>JAURYZ010000090.1 GCA_030653635.1 Coriobacteriia bacterium
TCGTACGAGAGGCAGGCATCGGTGAGTGATCGCGAGTCCCAATTGCCGGAATCAGGCGCATCCCTGAACCCTGCGGAATCAGGCGCATCCCTTCGCTCAGGGTCCTCGGCGGGGGCCCTGACGCCTTCGGCGTCCACCCCGCCTGCGGAGTCTTCGCTTCGGGGTGTCCCTGCGCTCGCCCACACGTTAGAGTCACTCACCGATGCCTGCCTCTCGTACGATATCGACGTCTTTGTCGCCGCGGCCGCTCACGGTGACCATCACGGTCGCGTCGGGACCTAGCTCGGCGGCGATACGAGGGAGCAGTGCCAGCGCGTGGCTCGACTCGATGGCTGGGATGATGCCTTCGGTGCGGCAGAGCTGCTCGAAAGCGACCAGCGCCTCGTCGTCGGTGACGGGCAGATAGGTCACGAGCCCCTCATCGTGCAGGTAGGCGTGCTCGGGACCTATGCCGGGGTAGTCGAGGCCGGCGGAGATCGAGTAGGCCTCGAGCGGATTGCCGCGCTCATCTTGGAGCAGGTAGCTCATGAAGCCATGCATGACGCCAGGCTTGCCAAGGGCGATAGAGGCACCCGTGAACCGCGTGTCAATCCCCTTGCCAGCAGCCTCGGCGCCGTAGAGACGCGGGCGTTTGTCGTCGGCCACGCGCACGAGGAAGGGGTAAAACGTGCCGATCGCATTACTGCCGCCGCCGACGCACGCAACCACGGCGTCAGGCATCGGGATCTCGCGCTTTTCGAACTGATCGATCGACTCGTCGCCGATGATGCGCTGCAAATCGCGGACGATGGTCGGGTACGGATGAGGTCCGAGCGCGGAGCCGAGCACGTAGAACGTGTCGTTCACGCGCTCGACCCAGTGCCGCATAGCGGCGGTAACGGCGTCTGCGAGCGTGCCGGTGCCGTCATCGACCGGGATCACCTGGGCGCCGAGCAGTTTCATCTTGTAGACGTTTAGGGACTGGCGACGGATATCCTCGGTGCCCATGAACACCGCACACTCCAGCCCCATGAGAGCTGCAGCCGTCGCGGTGGCCACGCCATGCTGGCCCGCACCGGTCTCGGCTATGACACGCTGCTTACCCATGCGTTTGGCGAGCAGGCACTGGCCTATCGTGTTGTTGATCTTGTGAGCACCAGTGTGGTTCAAGTCCTCACGCTTGAGATAGACCGCCCGAAGCCCAACGGCTGCAGCGAGTCGATCGGCACGGTACAGCGGCGTGGGACGCCCCACATAATCGCGCAGCAGCGTCGCGAGTTCCGCGGCGAAAGCTGGATCGGCCTTGGCTTGCGTGAATACGGCGTTGAGCTGGGCCAGTGCCGGCACCACGGTCTCGGGCACGTAGGCGCCTCCGTAAGGGCCGAAGAAGCCCAGCTCATCGGCTTCGTGGGATCTAGCGGTCATGTGCGACCCCCTCGTCTGCGCGACGCACCGCATCACAGAAGGCGCGAATCGCGTCATGGTCCTTGATGCCCGCTGCGCTCTCCACGCCGCTTGAGACGTCGACCGCGTACGGGCGCAGCGCAGCGATGCCCGCGCCTACGTTGTGTGAATTCAGTCCCCCCGCAAGAAACAAGGAAACCCATCCTGGGAGCACAGGTACGGCGTGCCAGTCAAAAGTCGTGCCGGTACCACCCGCTACTTGTGAGTTATACGTGTCGAGAAGGATGGCAACGACGTGCTCCCGGAAGGGTTCCACAGTATCTCCATCAAATTCCGTGCCGATTCGCATGGCGCGGATCACCGAGGCAGGTGCCGACCCGCACTGTTCGGGCGACTCGGAGCCATGGAACTGCAGGTAGGAAAGGCCAATGCGCTCGGTTGCCTTCGCTACGAAAGATTCCTCGGCATCCACGAAAACTCCGACGACTGACACGAGTGGCCCGACAGCGCCAGCAATCTCGGCCGCAGCCTCAATACTCACCTGCCGAACAGATGGTGCGAGCACCACCCCGATCGCGTCAGCGCCGGCGTCCACGGCGGCGATGGCGTCCTCGGGGCGGGTGATCCCGCATATCTTGATGCGCGTACGTGTCATGCGATGCTACTCGGTCTCACACAGCGTCGAACCTGCGGCGAAATCATAGTCGACAAGTTCGCCGGCGTTATAGGCCGCGTAGGCAGCCAAATCGAAGTGGCCGTGACCGGACAGGTTGAACAGGATGGTGCGATCAACGCCTGCAGCCTGGGCCTCTTTCGCCTGCTCGATTGCTGCGAGGATAGCGTGGCTCGACTCCGGTGCAGGCAAGACACCCTCGGCGCGCGCGAATTGAACCGCTGCGGCAAAGCAAGCGGTCTGGTCAACGGCGATGGCGTCAGCCTCGCCCTCGTGCACGAGCTGCGAGACCAGCGGTGAGTCGCCGTGATAACGCAGACCACCGGCGTGGATGCCGGCAGGCACGAAGTCATGGCCCAGCGTGTACATGAGCATCTGCGGGGTCATGCCGGCCTCGTCGCCCAGGTCGTAGCGGTACTCGCCTGCGGTGAGCGTCGGGCAGGCCTTGGGCTCAACGGCGAGCAGGCGTGCGTTGCTCTTGCCCTCAAGCTTGCGGTGGTAGTACGGGAACGCAAGTCCGGCGAAGTTGGAGCCGCCGCCGACGCACGCGATGACGACGTCTGGCTCTTCTTCGGCAAGTGCCATCTGCTCTATGGCCTCAAGGCCGATGATGGTCTGGTGCAAGCACACGTGGTTGAGCACGGAACCGAGCGCGTAATGCGTGTCGGCGTTCTTGGCGGCAACCTCGACGGCCTCTGAGATGGCGATGCCGAGCGAGCCGGTGGAGTTCGGATCCATCGCAAGCACGTGCCGCCCGGCGTCGGTCAAGTTGCTCGGCGAGGAGTGCACCGTGCCGCCGTAGGTCTCCATGAGGATGCGGCGATAGGGCTTCTGGTCGTAGGAGACCTTGACCATGAATACTTCGACGTCGATGCCAAACAGCGCACCGGCGATCGACATGGCGCTGCCCCACTGGCCAGCACCGGTCTCCGTCGCGATCTTGGTGATGCCCTCCTGCTTGTTGTAGTACGCCTGCGGGATGGCGGTGTTGGGCTTGTGGCTACCCGCCGGCGATACGCCCTCGTACTTGTAGTAGATCTTGACGCCTGCCGGCAGGCCAAGAACCTTCTCCAGCGCGAACGCGCGGATCATCGGCGACGGACGGTAGGTCTTGAACACATCGAGTACCGCGCCGGGAATGTCTATCCAGCGCTCCTGGCTGACCTCCTGCATGATG
>JAURYZ010000094.1 GCA_030653635.1 Coriobacteriia bacterium
GCCATCCGTTGGATCGTCGGCTTTGCACGCAAGCGTCGCGAGAAGACGATGGCTGAGCGTCTCGGCAACGAGATCATGGATGCTGCCAATGGACTTGGTGCGGCTGTCAAGAAGCGCGAGGACCTTTACAAGATGGCTGAGTCGAACCGTGCATTCTCGCACTACCGCTGGTAAGCAAACAGACACCCTTTGGGTGTAGGAGATAAGGGAAACACGCCACTATGGCTGCTAAGAAGTATCCGCTCGCCCAGACCCGCAACATCGGGATCATGGCGCATATCGATGCCGGAAAGACCACGACCACCGAGCGCATCCTGTTCTACACAGGAAAGACGCACAAGATCGGTGAGGTCCACGACGGCGCTGCCACCATGGACTGGATGGTTCAGGAGCAGGAGCGCGGCATCACCATCACGTCGGCCGCGACGACCTGCTTTTGGAAGGAACATCGTATTCAGATCATCGACACGCCCGGCCACGTCGACTTCACGGTCGAGGTCGAGCGTTCGCTGCGCGTTCTGGACGGCACCTGTGCCGTGTTCTGTGCTGTCGGCGGGGTCGAGCCGCAGTCCGAGACGGTATGGCGTCAGGCCGATCACTACGGCGTTCCGCGCATGGCCTACATCAACAAGATGGATCGCACCGGCGCTGACTTCTATAACGTGGTCAACATGATGAGGGACCGCCTGGCCACTCGTCCGGTGCTCTTGCAGTTGCCGATCGGGGCCGAGGATCAGTTCAGCGGTATCGTTGACCTGCTTGAGATGAACGCTAGCTTTTTCAACGAAGACGACAAGGGCATCAACCCGACCATCGGCGAGATTCCTGCGGATATGGCCGACGAGGCTGAGATGTATCGTCACGAGCTTGTGGAGGCTGCCGCTGAGTTTGACGACGAGCTTCTCGAGAAGTTCCTCGCAGACGAGGAAATCGGTCTAGACGAGCTCAAGCGCGCACTTCGCACCGCCACCATCCAATGCGCCGTTACCCCTGTGGTCTGCGGCGCGTCATTTAAGAACAAGGGCGTACAGCCCCTGCTCGACGCAATCATCGACTACCTACCCTCACCGCTGGATATTCCGCCGATGAAGGGCATAGACACCAAGACAGGCGAGGATGTTGTTCGCGAGCCCGACCCCAAGGCGCCGTTTGCGGCCCTGGCTTTCAAGGTCATGACTGACCCGTACGTGGGCAAGCTCACCTACTTCCGCGTCTACTCGGGCAGTATGGAGGCCGGTTCCTACATCCTGAACTCCACCAAAGGGCACAAGGAGCGCATCGGTCGCCTGCTTGAGATGCACGCCAACACCCGCGAGGACGTCACCGACGTTTCCGCTGGCGACATTGTTGCGGCCGTGGGTCTCAAGAACACCACCACCGGTGACACGCTGTGCTCGGAAACAGCCCCCGTGTTGCTGGAGTCCATGGAGTTCCCCGATCCGGTCATCGATATTGCGATTGAGCCCAAGACCAAGGTCGATCAGGAAAAGCTCGGCACCTCACTTGCGCGTCTTGCCGAGGAGGATCCTACGTTCAGGGTCCGCTCGGACGAGGAGACCGGCCAGACGATTATCGCCGGAATGGGCGAGTTGCATCTCGAGGTCATCGTCGATCGCCTACTGCGCGAGTTCAAGGTCGAAGCCAACATCGGTAAGCCTCAGGTCGCCTACCGTGAGACCGCGGGTAAGCGCGTCGACGGTATCGACATGAAGTTCGCCCGCCAGAGTGGTGGCCGAGGTCAGTATGGTCACGTTGTCATCAACGTCGTGCCTCAGGAGCCGGGTGCCGGCTATGAGTTTGCGAGCAAGATTGTCGGAGGATCCATTCCCAAGGAGTACGTGCCTGCAGTCGATAAGGGCATTCGGGAAGCAATCAACACCGGCGTCATGGCTGGGTTCCCGGTCGTCGACATCAAGGTCGAACTCGTTGACGGTTCATATCACGAGGTCGACTCCTCGGAAATGGCATTAAAAATTGCTGGTTCAATGTCGATCAAGGAGGGCCTGCGCTAGGCACAGCCGACACTTCTCGAGCCGATGATGGCCGTGGAGGTCGTTACGCCCGAGGACTTCATGGGTGACGTCATGGGCGACCTTTCGTCTCGACGCGGCCACATCTTGGGCATGGAGCCCCGGAGCAGCTCTCAGGTTATTCGTGCGAAAGTGCCGCTCTCTGAGATGTTCGGCTATTCGACCGACTTGCGCAGCCGCACCCAGGGCCGTGCGGTCTATTCGATGCAGTTCCAGGCTTACGAGCCGGTTCCGAAATCAGTTGCCGAGGAGATCGTCGCCAAGGTCGGCGGAAGCGCCAGATAGGTCCGATAAGGAAGTCATCGAGGTCCGAGTACCTCGTTCACGACGGAGGGTAGAGAGTTGGCCAACCAGAAGATCAGGATCCGGCTTAAGGGCTACGATCACGAGATCGTCGACAAGTCGACGAAGATGATCGTAGACACCGCCCAGAAGAACGGCGCGAAGGTCTCCGGCCCCATCCCGCTGCCGACGGAACGCAATCTCTATTGCGTCATCCGTTCGCCGCATGTCAACAAGGATAGCCGCGAGCACTTTGAGATGAAGACGCACAAGCGCCTCATCGATATCCTCGAGCCCAACCCTAAGGTGGTCGATTCGCTAATGCGCCTCGACCTTCCGGCTGGCGTTGACATCGAGATCAAGCTCTAGAAGTCAGTTTGATGTCAGCGGGCCCTTCGAGTCC
The DNA here is from genome assembly GCA_030653635.1 of Coriobacteriia bacterium. Taxonomy (GTDB): domain Bacteria; phylum Actinomycetota; class Coriobacteriia; order Anaerosomatales; family JAHIQC01; genus JAHIQC01. The sequence continues at coordinate 2,716 of JAURYZ010000094.1, forward strand.
AACGACGACAAGACGTACGCGGTCCGCTGGGGTCGTGTCGCGCATGGGGCGCGGCCAGTATGTCCCAAGACCGCACGAGGAAGTGGAGTGGAAGTATGGTAACGACGTTGCTCGGGCGCAAGCTCGGTATGACGCAAGTGTGGAGCGAGGACGATAGACTGCTCCCTGTGACCGTCATCCAGGCGGGTCCATGCGTCATCAGTCAGATCAAGACGGACAAGACGGATGGCTATTCGGCTGTTCAGATCGCGTTCGGCGAGATCAAGGAATCGAAGGTCAACAAGCCGATGAAGGGCCACTTCGACAAGGCCGGAATCGAGCCCAAGAGGTACCTTATGGAGGTTCGGATCGACGCGACCGAGAAGGTTAAGCTCGGTTCGGTTCTCGACGTCGGGATGTTTTCGCCCGGCGACTCCGTTCACGTCACCGGCGTGAGCAAGGGTAAGGGTTTTGCTGGCGTTATGAAGCGTCACAACTTCAGTGGTGGTCCCGGTGGTCATGGTTCGCATTTCCACCGTGCACCTGGATCCATTGGTATGTGTGCGACTCCCGCGCGTGTTCTGCGTGGTACCCGTATGCCCGGCCATATGGGAAGCGAGACCGTCACGGTACGCAACCTTCAGGTCGTAAGAATCGACTCCGAGCAGAATCTGCTCATCGTCAAGGGTGCTGTGCCCGGTGGCAAGGGCGCGCTGCTGACCATCCGCACCGCATAGCGGACAAGCGGCGCAACCGACACCGAATAGCCTTAAGAGGAGTAGAGAAGATGGCAACGATAGAAATCAAGGACATCGCCGGAAAGAAGGTCGGCACCGCTGACCTGGCCGACGGCGTCTTCAGCATCGAGCCGCATACATTCGCGGTTCATCAGGTCGTTC
>JAURYZ010000095.1 GCA_030653635.1 Coriobacteriia bacterium
CATCATCGAGCCGCTGCGCTTTCTCGAGCGACTCGGCGCTCAGGTGAGTGTCGTGCCGGTCGATTCGACAGGCTTGGTCGACCCGGCCGCGATCGAAGCTGCACTGCGACCGAATACGATTCTGGTGACCGTGATGCACGCCAACAATGAGGTCGGAACGATACAGCCCATCGCGCAGATCTCAGAGATCTGCCACGAGGCCGGCGTGTTGTTCCACACCGATGCCGCGCAGTCCGTGGGCAAAATCTCGACCCGTGTCGACGAACTCGGGGTCGACCTGCTCTCCATCGCGGCGCACAAGTTCTACGGCCCGAAGGGGGTCGGCGCGCTCTACATCCGTGATGGCGTGACGCTCGAGCCTCTGATGCACGGGGCGGGTCACGAAGGCGGCCGTCGAGCCGGGACTGAGAACGTGCTCCTTGAAATAGGACTCGGTACGGCCGCCGAACTCGCGCAGAACCTCGCGCCTGCCGAGAGCATGCGCGAACTTCGTGATCGCTTCTGGCTTCGGCTGCGAAAGACGTTCGGCGATCGGGTGGTGCTGAACGGTCACCCTGAACTCCGGCTCCCGAACACCTTGAATGTGTCCTTCGTCGGAAGTATCGGCTCAGACATCCTTCTCGGTATGCCCGAAGTGGCGGCAACCACCGGCTCGGCCTGCCACGCAGGTTCGGTGAAGATGTCGCCCGTGCTTGCGGCGATGAGCACACCCGTGGATGTCGCCGCCGGCACGATCCGCTTCAGCCTCGGCAGGGGCACATCGGCGGAGATGGTCGATTTCGTGGCCGATCGGCTCCGTCAGGTCATCGGGAACTGACCGATCTTGTAAGGTTCGCCTTCGCGTTGCGTCTTAGCCTTCGTAATCCAACGAAGGGAGCTCGACGATGAGACAAGGCATAACAGGTTTGGTAGTCGGACTCGCAGCGGGCGCGATGCTCGCCGGAAGTGCCGCTTTTGCAGTGAATGCTGTCGGCCCGACCAACGCAGATACGGGCCAGAGCGTCCGCGCCACGGTACGCACCGCCTCGCAGATGACGTCCGGCTCGGTGGATTCGACTAGGACGGCGCATCCGTCGACCGAAGCGTCGACAACGCGTCACCCCTCGATGCCCGCCACTCAGACGCTGGTCGCGCACACGGAGCGTGAGCACACCGCAGCGATGGTCGCAGAGCCCGCCGCACAGGCCCCGCACCACACAATGACAACCGTCCCGGCGCAGCCCGCGACCACGCAGAACCCGAATCACATGACAGACGGTACGGTTTCTGCTCCTGTGACGGTGCCGGTGCGCGTTGCGGACCCCGTAGTCGCGCCTGTCCCCACCCCCTACCATGCGCCCACCACTTCCGGTGAAGGTGCACACCACCAAGGATCTGGTCATGAGTAACATGCTCCACACGGATGCGACTGTGCTGTGAGTGCAGTCGCATCCGTAGGCGTCATCGGACGCGCCCGCAGCGCCGTCCGCTCGGACGAAGCATTACTCGAGCGGATCGGGCGCGGTGAGGCCGCGTCCTTTGAGGCGTTCTATCGCAGGTATCACGCTGCGGTCCTAGGCTACTGCCTCGCACGGCTCGGTGACCGTCAGGCCGCCGAGGATGCGACGCAGGAAGTCTTTCTCAAGGTACACGGCGCGGCAAAGGCGCCTATCGAGAGCGGTAAGGCGTGGTTGTTCACCATTGCGCGCAATGTGGTGATCGACGTGGCGCGTCGGCGCCGTTCTGCGCCTGCGATGGTCGATATCGAGACTGCCGTCGAGACTGCCGCGAGCGACTTCGATGAAACAGCGTTCTCGGCTTTGGACGTCACCACCAACGTCTTCATCGCGCTGCGTCGGATGCCCACACGCGATAGGAAAGCCATCGTGCTCCGTGACTTCCAGGATCAGTCCTCTGCACAGATCGCCGAGGAGTTCGGCATGAAGCCTGCCTCGGTCGACGTACTGCTCTGCCGCGCGCGCGCCGCGTTCGGACGCGCGTACACAGAAGTGAGCGAGATGCCGTTCGCCTGTCGACAGGCTACCGAGTTGATCTACCGCGAGAGCGGTTCGGGCATCACCGACAGGCAGCAATCCGCGATGCAGGCACATCTGGCGTCCTGCCCTCGATGTGAAGCCGAGTACGCCCGCGCTCACTCTCCTCGATTCCTCGCCGGACTGTTGCCATGGCTCGGGCTGCGGCTCAACATGACCGGTCTGACGAGCGCGCTCGACAGGCTTCGGGCTGGCAGCATCTCGACGTTCAGCGGAATGGGCCTCGTTCCCGCGGAGGGCCTCTCCGCGACCGCGAAAGCGGTGGTCGGGGCGGCCATCACGGTTGCGGTTCTGGTACCCGGCGTGGCGCTCCGTACGACCACGGCCCCTGTAGGGGAGTTCCATAGCGCCCTCGGGGCGACCGGCATCGCGCAGCCGGCATCAGGGACCGCCGTAGCGGGAACCTCAGCCGCATCCGCACCCGCACCGGCGACCGGTATCTCGCACGACGTGGCGAGCGCGCAAGAGCCCGACCACGCGAGCACGAGTACGCAGCCACACGCCAAGGCGATGATCCCGGATGGTCACGATGCAGCGAGCGCTGGTGCCACGCACATCGCGGGTACTCACACGGTCACGGATACCGCAGCCCACACTACGGCGCCCACCGGCTCCTCGGCAGGCGCTGTCACCACCACGACAGATCCGCACACGGGCACGACGACCACCGACACCCGCACCCCGGTCGACGAACCGCACGAGTAGCCCGCCGCGCCGCTACTTCCCACCCGAGAACGAGTAGCGGATCGCCTTGCTCGGGCATCCGTCGACGCAACTGCCGCACAGCACGCACTCCGCGTGCTCCATCGACTCCGCAGCCACGAGCTCTTGCACCGGCACGCTCATCGGGCACTCCCGCGTGCACGTCCCGCACTTCGTACATGCCGAGGAATCTGCCACGAGTCGAAGCGAGGGCCAGGCGCCGAGCGAGTTGCGGGCCGCACGGCCCGAGATCATGAACGGCGCCATCCAGCACAACGCGTGGCAACCACCTCGGCGGCCCACCGCGAGGGTGATGCCGAAGAACGTGAGGACCACGCCGAAGTAGATGATGAAGGCGAATATCGCGGGACGCTCGGCGTCACCAGCGAGAGAGATCCCGCCGACGGTGCCGTAGAACGGGTCGATCGATGCGTAGCCGCCTGCGCGCAGTGCGGCGAAGACGATGAGCGCGATCCACGGAACCCAGATCGCCCACTTCACGAGGTCGGCCTTGCGGCCTACGCGGCGATCGTTCACGCGCAGCAGGGGCTCTTGAAGCCCGGCGGCGGGACACGCCCATCCGCACCAGAGTCGTCCGAACACAAGCGAGCCTAGGAACATGGACGCGAACACGATCAGGCTGCCGTTCACGATTCCCTGAAACGCGCTGTCCACGATGAGGTAGGGCGAGAAGTAGTTGAGCGTGAGGGGGAACGCGATAAAGGAGAGCAGCAGCGCAACTCTGCGAACCGCCTGACGCCTCGGAAGTGCATGGTTTCGTGTGCTCATCCCTGTGACCCTTCAGTCGTGTGCATGGCGCCGAGCGCCGCGTTCAGAACCTGTATCGCCAGGGCCTGAAGCCCATCG
>JAURYZ010000107.1 GCA_030653635.1 Coriobacteriia bacterium
ATCAGCGGCAACTCGGGGCAGGCCTCGCGCCACCATAGACGTGAGATCCACGCCAGACTGTTCGGCGTAGGTGCGGAAGGTATCGAGGACCCCTTGAACCACATCGGGAATCTCGAGCGGCTCAATCTTGAGATGCACGCGGCCCGACTCGATGCGCGAGATGTCCAAAAGATCGTTGATCAGCGATACGAGTCGGTCTGAGTTCTCCTGCACGATCTCTAGGAACTCCTTTTGGATGTCGTTGATCTCGCCTGCCTCGCCGTCCACGATCAGATCGACGTAGCCCTTGATCGAGGTGAGCGGCGTGCGCAGTTCATGGCTGACCATCGAGACGAACTCGTTCTTCATGACGGCGATCTCGCGCTCGGCCGTCACATCGTGCAGCGTCGAGACACAGCCCAAATACCGGCCCATCCTGTCGATCACCGGGTTCGTTCGAACCTCGACGACGCGGTGCTCGGACTCCTCGATGGTGGCCTCTGTCACCCCGTTGGTCCCCGGCTCCCCCAAGAGAGGCGCATTATCCAAGAACGCCTCGCACTTGATGCATCGTTTCTGTTTGTCACGGTAACTCGCCGGGTCGCCGTCGGGGCTGGGCGTGCCGCACCTCAGCCAGCAGCGCAGGTCATCAGCGCCGTACTGGGGGCACTCCATGTGAGTGCATCCAAGCTTCTCCCAGCAGGCAACGGCCTCATCAGAGCCGGGGACATCGAGTCCCAACAGGCTCGCGAGTGAGACTTGATGACCGACGGCTTGGCTCGCCTTGGGACCCAGGATATCGACTACCGCAGGGTTCACGTACGCGATGCGGCTGTCGGGCGTAAAGACGATAAGGCCGTCGCCGGCACCAGCCAAAATCGCCTCGGCACGCTCCTGTTGCTCGAACAGCTCGGTGTCGTCTCGCACCACGACAGCGAGGCCTCCGCCCAGATCATCATCGAATGGGGCGAGCTTGCAGCTCAAGACACGGCGATCCATCTCGACTTGCACGGTCTTGATCTGCGGCCGCTTCGCCTTGAGCTGTGCGCGTATCGCCGAGGCGAGCTTTGCGCAACCGATGGACTCGGCAGCAGACCCCACAACTGAAGCACGCGATACGCCGAAGAGCTCCTCGGCAGTCTCGTTAAAAACGCGTACGGCGCCATCGGGTCCGATGATCACGAAGCCCTCAGCCGAGTTTGCCATGAGTGTTCTGATGTGGAGATTCTGGCGCTGCTTGCGCACTTTGTCTTGCACGCGACTCACCCCCGGTTCGCAAAAGTCCCCAGCGTCACGTGTTTCGACAAAGCGCGGCCATCCCCTGCGCCGGCTTCAGGTCGATTAAGCAGGAAGCGCAACCCGGCAGACGAAGTAGGCGCTATAGGAGGCTCGTATCGATTCGCTGGGGGGCGATGGACGTGGACAAGCGGATCTTGATCGTCGACGACAATCGACTCATCAGGATGCTCATCGCTGCCGCATTGCGGCCCCTTGGGTGCGAGATCGTGGAGGCGGTCGACGGCGCTCAGGCGATCGAGCTCGCCATGCAGTGCGAGCCAGACCTGATCTTGCTCGACGTAGTCATGCCCAACGCGAGCGGCTTCGAGGTCCTCACGCGCCTACGAGAAGACCCCGCCGGCCCGGCGTGCCCGATTGTGATGCTCACGACCTCGTCGCGCGACTCCGATATCGACAACGCGCTCGCCCACGGAGCCAACGGGTACATCGTGAAGCCATTCGAGCATGCAGAGCTGCGCGAGACCGTCAGCAGGCTTCTGCAGGCGTAACCAGAACGGCCTTTCGGCTAGGCGACGCTCCGCTTTTCTGCAGGCCGACGCACGTGCACGATCTTTGCATCGGGATCTGGCGTTTTATTCGCGAAGGTCAAGCCGGCGGTAGCGGCGCGGCAGAGTGGACTTGTGAGGTACCATTCGATGCACGACGAAACTCTCACTTTTGCTATGGAGGCTCCTGGTATGCAGTTCGAGAACGAGCGACACGAAGCGTCTTTCGGCAAGCTGGCCGCGTTCTGTACCGAGGACAAGGGCTTTGCTCCCGCATCCGGTGAGGCTCCCGGTTTTGTCATCCGCGACGGTGGCACGCTGATAGTAGTGCTCGCGCTTCCTTGGGGCGAGACACAAAGCGTCTACCAACTGCGCGCTCTGATGGTCCGCGACGTTCCGGTGGGGCTCAAGGCAGCCAAGTGGCTTCTGGAGCTCAACGACACGGTGGTTCTAGGCGCGTTCGGATGGAGCGATGACTCCGGTCTGTTCTTCGGGTACACGGTACCCGCCGACGATCTGACCGAGGAAGCACTGGCAACCTCGATTGCCGCAGTCGGCATGACTGCCAGGCACTACGCTCCCGAAATCATCGACAAGTTCGGTGGACGGCTGTTTTTCGCGGAGTAGGCGGGCGCTCAGCAGGCCGCAAGCGGTGAGGTTGGGCGTCGAGATCGCGCTCAGTTGGTAGCTTATTCCGCATCCATCTCGGCGAGCATCTCGCGAAGTTGCCACAGGATAGCTGGAACGCTGGTGCGCGATACCCAGATCACAATCCGCTCGTCAATTCCCTGATAGTAGTGAACCAGTTTGTCGCGCATTCCGGCAATGTCGGCCCAAGGAATGTCCGGCCATTGCGAACGTCGGTCAGCATCGACGTGCTTTGCGGCCTCACCCAAGATGGTCAGTTGATGCAGAATCGCACCTCGGTATGGCTGCTCACGATCAAGCAGATCTTCATCCGATCTGCCAGATGCAAAGATCATGACCCGCTCGCAGGCCTCCACCATGTCAGCGACGTAGGCGATCTCATTCCGACGCCCACACATGAACCAAGTCCTCCTCCACGCTCTTCCTCACACGCGGATTCACGGCGCTAAGCGACCCTGCCTCGGTCTTGCGCCCCAGAATCTCAGCGAGACGCCGCTCCGAGCCAAACACCGTTTCAAGAGTCGGCTCGGCGACTTCAACTATGAGGTCAACGTCGCTGTCCGGTCGCTGCTCTCCCCGGGCAAAGGATCCGAACACGTCGATGTGAGTCACGCCGTATCGGGCGCTCAACTCCCCCGCGTGAGAGCGGATTCGTGCCACAACCTCACCGAGATCGCGCACCGGGGTCACGGAATCAGGAACGTGCTTATCCAATACCGCGGTTGCCCCGTCTGACCCGTAGTCCGCCGATTCCTCCGCAGCCAGGAGGGCAGCGCTTGCCGGCGCCTCGACGAGACTCACGGACAGTCCGCCAACGCCGAGGGCCTCAGCCACCTGTGCGATTCGGGAAAGCGTCACGCGTGCGTAAGCGTCTCGCTCCCACCGCGCCACCTGTTGCTGATGTACGCCGAGGAGATCGCCCAGTTCCCGCTGAGTCAGACCCCGCCGAGCGCGCGCGGCGAGCAGGGCCTGTCCGATGTCACTCAATCGTGTCATATGCCCCATGATACAACTCTTGTGTTGTATCTACAATTTCTGTGTTGTCACCGAACCTCGATGTCGCCGTTCGCGCCGATGTCGACCCGCACACTGTCGCCTTCGCCGATACGGCCCTCAATGAGCGCACTTGCCACAGCATCAACAACCTCGCGCTGAATCACGCGCTTGAGCGGCCGCGCTCCATAGACCGGGTCAAAGCCGTCAAGCGCGATGCGCTCCATTGCAGCCGGCTCGACCAGAAGCTCGATCTTGCGCTCAGCCAGCCGCTCACGAACCCGGCGAAGCTGTATCTCGACGATATCGCCTATCTGATCTAGCGAGAGCGAATGGAAGATCACGAGGTCATCGACACGGTTCAGGAACTCGGGACGAAACGTCGCGCGCATGGCCTCTTCAACCATCTGGCGCATCGAGGCCTCGTCGCCACTCTTCGCGAACTCACTTATGTACTGCGAGCCTACGTTACTCGTCATAATCAATATCGCGTTGCGAAAGCTCACGGTGCGTCCCTGACCATCGGTCAGACGCCCGTCGTCGAGCACCTGCAGCAGCACTCCGAACACGTCCGGATGCGCCTTCTCGATCTCATCGAGCAGCACGACGCTGTAGGGACGACGCCGCACCGCCTCGGTGAGCTGGCCGCCCTCCTCGTACCCCACGTATCCCGGAGGCGCGCCGATGAGCCGCTGGACGCTGAACTTCTCCCTGTACTCCGACATATCGATGCGCACCATCGAGCGCTCGTCGTCGAAC
>JAURYZ010000114.1 GCA_030653635.1 Coriobacteriia bacterium
TGCCAAAGACGCACCGCGCATCTTCGATGAGTTCTATCAGGCGGGCGCTTCGCCATCACTGAAGCCCCCCGGCACCGGATTGGGTCTGCCCATTTCACGCTCGCTCGCCCGGCTTTTGGGCGGAGATGTTGGCATCGAGAGCACAGGACCGGACGGTAGCGTCTTTGTGCTTCGGATTCCGAGCGAGTACGACGAGAGCCAGATATGAGAATGTAGATGGTGATCGGCGTCAGCCGGCTCATCTTGGAGCTGGCTTCGGGCAAGACTCTGCTCATGGCGCACAACATCGACATCGCGCCCAGGATCGAGTCGCTGGCAGCCGTGGATTTGGTTGCGTTTGCTGGAGTGGGCTCGCATCCCGACGACTGAGCAGCTCGTCGAGACCATCCGTATTGTGTTCGTGAAGCCTATTGGCGTGCACTTGTTTGAGAACGAAGTGTGACGTACATCACACTTCTGATGTATGGTCGTCGCGGGCGAGCAGGCGACGGCTTGTGGCTCGTGTCCCATAGCTTGCTTCAAGTGGTTGTCTTTGGGGGCATCATGACGCCGTTTTCGGTGGGCCGAGTTCGAAAGGTTCTGATTGCGATCCTGCTGGTGGCAGCCTGCATCGCCTCGGTGGTGAGCGCCGCTGCCGACGAGGCGCTGAACGTACGTCTAGCCCTCAAGATGTCATGCGACGCAGATGTGTTCGATGGTGGCTATCTTGCAGAAGACAGCGCACCTGTCACATTCAACTTCCTTGTCTCCAACAGTGGTGATGTACTAATTACCGGCATCAGCGTCGATGAGCCCATGCTCGGTCACATTGGAGACATCGCGTCCATAGCTCCGGGGGAGTCCCAAAAGTTTTCCGTCAGCAGTGAGCGTGCGGGCGGGGAGTTCAAAGGCAGTGCAGTTGGCAGGGATCCGAGCGGCGCCTCGGTGACCGCGAGCGACACGCTTGTGCTCGAACGCTACATGGGTGACACGTTTGAGGACGATCCGTGGATCCTCAAGACCTCGTCGACTGCGACCGCAGTGCCCGGAGACACAATCACCTACACCCTGAAGTACGGGAATCAGAAGGACCACATTGTTGAAGGTGCATCCATCGTCGATGAGTTCGACTCGAGGGTTCTGGAGATAGTTGAGGCAGCCGGTGCCAGCGTTGAGTCGGGTCGTCTCACATGGATCGTGGGTCCGGGTATGAATGCGACCGAGGTTCCGGTCACAATCACCTACACGATGCGCCTGAAGTCGGACGCGCCAGCGACCATCGCCGACGCACTTAACATCGCCACGATTTCCAGTGAGTTTGATGTCGATGCCACCGACAACACCTCGCGTGTCTCTGTAGCTATCGATCACTATCTCGGCTTCACGCCGCCAGCTCCGTCCGCAGGTTCAAGCGCAAAGTCCGCGCCCAAGACCGTTGCGGGCACGCCTACGGAACAAGAACCATTCCTGCCCTTCACCGGCACCGACTCCAGGCGGCTCGTGATCACCGCTCTGCTGTTCGCAATGGCCGGGGGAGTCCTGCGACTACTCGGCCGAACCCTAGTCGTAGGCGCGTAGCGCACAAATCAGCCACATCCAGTTTCGTATCGCCTACAGGCACTGGCTCCCAACGATGTTCCCGCCCGCCGTCATCTTTGTCGCCCTTTCCTCATGGCGCCGAAGAAGCCGGAGAAGCGTATCGGGGTGTTTGGGATCACCCGCTAGTAAATCTCGGTGCTGCCGGGGCGAAGCACCGCCATGGCGATCGAATTTGTGCATATCAAGCCCGAGGTGTGTAATGTCGGACATGGTCGGCCCCTCCGTTTGTCGGCGCTGCGGGCCTGTTCCTGCGGACGATTCACGTATACACCGGAATGGGCCCGTCATTTCATGGTGACTAGATGGGCCGGACAACAGAGAGTGGAGGCCGTATGGCGCTTCAGTTCGGGACCATTGCGACGATTGTTACTGGCCTTGTAGAGGGCGCCAAGTTGCTGTCCTCCGGAACCGCCAAGGGATCGGGCACACCAGACGACAAGGCTGATGTGACGACGGCTCTTAAGAACCGCGTGTCGTCGCTCGAGCGTCATGAGGCCGATCAGGATCTACTGGTAGAGCAGCTTGCGGAACAGCTGACGGAGCTTGCCGCTGCGGGTGACCGTCTCAACAGTAAAGCGATGAGTTTTTTCGTCGTATCGGGTGTCGCGCTCTTTCTGAGCCTTGTCTCCCTGCTCCTCGTGCTGCTCTGGCGCTAGGCGGCGTTGCCATGGCTGCGTAGCCCGCGCTTCTACTCGATGCGTGTGTCTCCTTGCACAATAGAATCGCAAGATCCACAAGTAAGGTGCAGGTACGCTGGCCGAAGGGGGATAGATTGCGTCATCAGGGCAGAATCGCTGAGTGGCATGACGAGCGTGGATTTGGCTTCATTGATCAGTTGAACGATGGTCCTCGCGTATTCGCCCACGTGAGCGAGTTCCCACGCGAGCTTCGGCGGCCCGAGGCCTTGGATCTGGTTTCTTTCGAGTCGGGCAAGGACGAAAGGGGCCGCCCTCGCGCCTCAAAGATCCTGTTTCTTGCCCCGACGGCATCGCGCTCGCCCGGTAGGAAGATAGGCGTGGGTTCCGTTTCGCCCTCGGTCAATCTTGTGATGGCAGGACCTCTGGCCGTCTTGCTGGTGAGTGCTTTCGTGATTGGTTTGTACGCTGTGGCACTGCTGGCGGCCTACCTCGTCGTGAGCGCGATCACCTATGCCGTGTACGGAATGGACAAGTCCGCCGCGCAGCGCGGAGAGTACCGGACCGAAGAATCAGCGCTGCACCTGCACGCGCTTGCAGGCGGCTGGCCTGGCGCACTTTTCGCCCAGCAGCGATTCCGTCATAAGAATCGAAAGCGATCGTTCCAGACGCTGTTCTGGGCGACGGTGTGTCTTAACTGCGCGATGCTCATTTTGCTGATCGGCCTGATCGCGTCATCTCCCGGCTAAGGCCTTCTGGCTCGGGTTGTTGATCAGTTGTTCACTGCGTCTCGTCGACTCGGAGAAATTGGCGAGCAATGCGCAGCTGATATCGCATGGACTGGGATTCCTCTGATTCTGCATGGGCCTCGTCCGAGCTTGATTGGATGGCTCTCAAGTTTTTCCAGCGACTCACCGACACAAGAATGCAGAGCAGGAAAGGTCAGTGCGTCCGTGGGGGTGGGCATGGGGGAGAACTCAGCAGTGCCGGGCTGGTATCCAGAAGCCCCTCAGCTGCCGAGGAGACCCTCAAGGATGCTGCCGCGATCGAACCCTTGAATGCAGAGGTGGTGGAACTTCGGTCTCAGCTGGAAACTCGGTAGCCAGCGGGCCTACCGCCGCTGGTCTGTAACGCACGCGTGGCCTATGCTCCCTAGGGCAGGCCGAACCGCCGAATCAGGAGGCGCGAATTAGTGTCAGATGAAACGAACTCTCAAGGTGTGGCCCGCTACATTTCTGTCGCACAGGAAGCGGCTGCCCTGCATGCTGCCGAACTCGCGGCTATGCGTGCCTGCCGATTCGATACGATCTCAGTTCACGGTCTCTACACCATGCGCGAGGCGATTGAGAACAACCAAGGATCGATCATCGAACCGGTCTACATGAGCACTTCTCAAGGTTACCGCGATTCGGACCAGATGGAGGCCGCGTTATCCTATCAGGTTCCTAGCTGGGCCTACTCTCGGATAGCTAACCCCAGCCTCTACTACCTTGAGCAGACGCTCGCTCTGCTAGAGGGCTACGGATTGGACTTTGAGACCTCCTGCTGTACCACATCCTCGGGAATGTCAGCCATCGCCAGCGCTACCGAACCGTTCCTCGCAGTTGACCCGAAGCGTGCTGGCGGCCCGATCAATTTCCTCTCCACCTGCCAGGTCTACGGCGGGACCTTCCAGCAGTTCAGCGTTCGCAAGATGAAGGAACGGGGCATCGATTGCCGTTGGGTGCAGGATGCCACCGACCTGTCTGAGTGGGAGTCGAAGATCGACGGGGACACCCGTTTTCTCTACGGTGAGCTGCCATCCAATCCGGGTCAGTCATTCTTCGATATTCGTGCGCTGGCAAAAATCGCCCACTCCCATGACCTGCCGCTCATCGTTGACAGTACGGTGGCGACTCCCGCGTTGCTCAGGCCGCTGGCCCACGGCGCGGATATCGTTGTTCAGTCTGTGACCAAGACGATGGCCTCCTCCGGGTTCGCAGTAGCCGGAGCGGTCATTTCGCGCCAAAACATCAAGAGCCGTTACGGCTCCGATGAGATGAAGGCCGATTTTGCCACCTATCTCAAGCTGCTGCCGAATCGGGATAACGGCCCGAACCTCTCGCCGATGAGCGCCATCCTCGCATTGAACGACCTGCGTACGCTGCGATCCAAGATTGACCTCTTCAGCCGCAGCGCCATGCAGGTAGCCGAGTTCCTTGACGCTCACCCGAAGGTGGAAGAGGTCCACTACCTCGGGCTGCCCGGTCACCCTTTGCACGCCCTCGCCAGCCGATACATGTTCCTGGTCGACAGCGAGCACGACGTCCAGTACGGCAGCCCGGTCAACCGATACGGGCACCTCATGTCGTTCTGTGTCAAAGGTGGGGCGCCGGCGGCACGCAAGATGTTCGATGCGATGCAGCGCATCTTTCGAGCGACCGATCTTGGCCGAGTCAAGTCGGTGGCCACGATTCCGGCGATTTCCACGCATCAGCAGCAGGGTGTGGAGGGCCGTTCGCTAGCAGGCATCGCGCCCAACTTGGTGCGTCTTTGCGTCGGCGGCGAACACCCGGACGACATCATCGCTGACCTGGCTCAGGCGCTGGACACGGTGGAGCTGGCGGCGACAGTGAGCATACCGTCGTCAATCCCTACAGGGTGATTTGGTTCGAGGCCTGACAGGGCCATGGCAGCAACACCCTAACCCGAAGGAAGCACACATGGCGTTTCCGGTCGATGCGATCCGAGATGCGTTCCCGGCGCTACGTGAAGGTGCCGCCCACTTCGATGCGCCAGGAGGCACGCTTGCCCCGGCCGTTGTAGCCGAGGCAATCCGTGACAGCCTTTGCTCGGCAATCTGTCAGCGCGGGACGATCACGCCTGCCGAACGCCGCACCGATGCGATTGTTCTGGGCGCGCGTCAGGCTATGGCCGATCTCCTCGGCGTGGATCGAGGTGGCGTGGTATTCGGACGCAGCATGACGCAACTCACTTTCGACTTCGCTCGCACAATCGCGGAGTCGTGGAGCGCGGGGGACGAGATCGTGGTCTCTCGACTCGACCATGATGCGAACATCCGTCCATGGGTGTACGCCGCGAAGCGCGCCGGCGCGGTCGTTCGATACGCCGAGTTCGACCCGGCAACGTCCGAGCTCACGGTCGAAGCTGTCGAGCAGCAGCTGAGCGAACGCACGCGGCTGGTGGCCATTACCGCTGCCTCGAACCTTATCGGTACGCGACCCGCGGTCGAAAAGATCGCCAAGCAGGTTCACGCCCGAGGCGCTCTGCTGTACGTCGATGGCGTTCACAACACACCGCACGCGTATGTCGATGTGCCAAAGATGGGCGCGGATTTCTACACGTGCTCGCCCTACAAGTTCTGCGGTCCTCACCATGGTGTACTGGTCGCGTCGCCCACTTTGCTCGAGACACTGACCCCCGACAAGCTGCTGCCGTCGGCGAACACGGTGCCTGAAAGGTTCGAGCTTGGCACCCTACCGTACGAGCTGTTGGCAGGTACAACGGCCGCAGTGGAGTTCTTGGCGGGCATTGGCGATTCGGCGCCTTCGCGTCGCGAGCGACTGGCAAGCGCGATGGCCGCGATCTCCGAACATGAGGATGGCCTGCGCCGCAAGCTCGAAGCCGGACTTGGGAAGCACCCGCGCGTTACGATCTACTCGCGGGCGCAGGTACGCACGCCAACGCTCCTCTTTACGGTGGATGGGATGGAGCCCATGGATGTTACGGAGCGTCTCGGTGAATTCAACATCAACGCGCCAGCAAGTTCGTTCTATGCGCTCGAGGCCTCGCACGCACTTGGTCTCGGCGATGCCGGCGGCGTCCGACTCGGCCTAGCGCCGTACAGCTCTGCCGAGGATATCGACCGGCTGCTCGAGGCGCTGGACAGCATCATTTAGGGTCTCAGACCGAGTGGGCACGTGCTCCGGCTATCTCTGACGTTTGAGCGCGCGCCCTATCATCAGCGTGAGAATCGTCGCGAATCCGATTCCAGCCATTCCTAGCATCGTTACGTCTATGGTCGGCTGCCATTCCACGCTGTCCGCGCGCACCACGTACACGCCGACCGGCCGGGCCATTCCACCGAAGCCGCCGCCCGAGCTTTCGGTGTCGCTCTCTGCGCTGGCAGGCCCTGTGCCACCACCACCGCCGCCGACCACCATAGCGACCGGGATCACTGTCAGCCCATCCTTCTCCACTGGCTCACCAAATACTCGGCGCACCGTGAACATATCTCTCCAAAGTTCCATCATGTTGCCGAGGAACGGCATGTCAAGCGCCCCCTTCTGGTCGTCGTCGTAGAAGAAGAAGATACCCCATGGCGTGCCCCGTGAGGCGACCGTTGGATCTGTTCGGCCTGTTCGGCTTTTCCAGCTCCGCCTTCAGATTTCGACACGCGAAGCCGCAATCTGCGCCGGGTATGTACCATGCAAGAATTGCAATCCATAATGGATCCGCAGAGACAAACGTGCTTCAGGACAAATAGGGATAAGAATGGCAAACACGGGACAGCAATCAGCCCTAATTGGCCAGCTAAAGCTGGAGCTGGTCGTGAAATCGGGAGCTCGATGGTTCTACTGGATTGCTGGTTTCTCGGCATTGAACTCCTCGTCGGTTTGGCTGAATCTCGGCTTCTCCTTCTTCATCTTGCAGGGGCACAAGGCGGCCAAAGCCCTTGCGACTGCCCAGACGCCTTCCGAGGCGCTCTATCCGGTGGCCACGTGATACAGAGATTGAAGCGTACTGCTCGTCGCTTGAAGCGGGATACATTTGCGCTGTATCTAGCGGCACGGCATCGGGACACGCCCTGGTATGCGAAGGCTGTAGCTGCTGGAGTGGCCGCCTACGCGCTAAGCCCCATCGATCTGATTCCGGATTTCATCCCGGTGCTGGGCTATCTCGACGACCTGCTGCTCCTGCCTGTCGGTATCGCGCTTTCGATACGGCTCATCCCGGATCATGTGCTTGAGGAATGCCGTGCACGCGCAGATGAGGTCTTCGCAGACGGCCGTCCGGTAAGTCGTGCTGCTGCAGCCGCGATCCTTAGCCTTTGGATCCTCGGTGCATTTCTGCTCACTGTGGTGCTTATGCGTGCGTGGACTACGTTTGGCTAGAATGTGGGTGCACCGATAGGCGCAACTGCGCTAGCGCATCAGCGCTCAGTCTTTGTGATCGGCCCGATACAAAGCGAGCCATCCCTTGGCGTTGTCCCAGTTCCCGTACTGTCTATCCTTGCCGAGGATCGCATCGCCGGCCATTGCCGTTGGACCCATAGTGCTAGCCATGGGTGCCGAGGAGTGCCTACCGCGTCGTTAGATGCGGCAGAACGGCCAGACAGCAAGTTGGGTACTTAAGAGTGTAGCGGGCGCCGGGGCGCGTCTCCTTTCAGGGGAGGTCTCAAGTGGCTGAAGCAGGGTTCTCTCTAGACAGGCGGCACTGCGCTACCGTTACGGCTCAGCCTCAACGGGAGGGTTGGGTTCAAGTGGCTGTTCGAGAAGCTGTCCGTACTTTCAGCCTACGTGGAGTCAATGGCCGTTGAGAACGAACAGCTCAACGCCTATCTGGTCTGGGCCGACGCCACGGATGACTACGAGGCTTACCGCAGTGCGCATCCCGATTTCGCCTCCTACGATTGTCATTCCAGGGGGATGCTTCCATAGGTTTTTCCATAGGCTTAAGGGACATGTGCCCTCATAACCAGCCTGTGCTAAACTTTGCCTGCACTTTCTTCAGGGCGGGGTGAGATTCCCCACCGGCGGTGAAAGCCCGCGAACCCCTAAAGGGGCCGATCCGGTGAGATTCCGGAGCCGACGGTTAGAGTCCGGATGGTAGAAGGAAGGTCGACACAGACGTGCGTCTGTTCACTGATGTTGCTGCGCGTATCTCGGATCCGTTCCTGAGTCGCGCATACACACTCGCAGAGTCCGGCCGAGGAACGACCTCACCCAATCCCATGGTTGGCTGCGTCGTCGTCTCCGATGGTGTTGTTGTGGGAGAAGGCTTTCATCAACACGCCGGAGGTCCTCATGCCGAGATCGTCGCGCTTACAGCGGCCGGTCACACAGCCTGGGGATCCACCGCGTACGTGACGCTTGAGCCCTGCGATCACTTTGGCCGTACCCCGCCGTGCACCTCGGCACTTCTTGAGGCCGGCGTGGCAAGGGTCGTAATCGGCATGGCTGATCCGAGCGTTGCCGCCGCCGGGGGCGCCTCGACCCTGCGAGAGGCCGGCGTCGAGGTCTGCTTTGCCCAAGACTCAGCTCCATTCGTGTTGCAGAACGAGGCATGGTTGCATCACCTGCGTGTGGGCAGACCATATGTGCATGTGAAGCTCGCACTTTCACTGGATGCTCATCCTACGAGCGCCTTGGGCCTTCGCACTCAGGTCAGCGGCTTGGGAGGCGCCGAAGTCACCATGCGGCTGCGCAGTGCTGCGGACGTTGTCGTTGTCGGCTCTTCGACGGCGCGTATCGACGATCCTGCGCTCACCGTTCGAGATCCGCAGTTTGGCGCGCCTGTATCTCGCCAACCGTTGCGCGTGGTGCTTGCGCGCAAGGATGTGCCGGACGCTTCGTTGTTCCATGACGGGCTGGGTGAATCGCGAGCCCTTGTTCCAGACGTCGTATCGGTACCCGACGGCGTCAGTGCCCTGCGTTACCATGCAACTGGGAACTCCTCGGCAGATCTATGTGCTGCGTTTGTGGCGCTCGGTGAGACGGGGGCAAGACGTGTGCTCGTAGAGGCCGGACCGAAGCTGTTCAGTGCTCTATGGGAAGCGCGACTTATCGATGAGCTTACGCTTGTGCATGCAGGCGGTGTGTTTGGTGCTGACGCACTGGCGCTGTACGGCGGCGGGGAAGAGAGCGCGGGGACGGTGAGCGCGCCTGTGGATCGACTCGACGTGCGCATGAGGGCAGTTGAGGCGGGAATCATCATGGATGACGCGGTTACCGTATGGGTACCGCTGGAAACGCAAGACGTCAACGGGCGCCAGGAAGCAGATAGGGAGTAGAGATGTTCACCGGTCTTATCGAGTCCGAAGGAATCATCACACGCATCGAACGTGCATCGGGAGGCATCCGACTGGAGGTCTACGCACCTGAGTTTGGCCGAGATATGGCCATCGGCGACTCCATCGCTGTCGACGGAGCGTGTCTTACGGTTATCAAGTTCATTCGCGGTGCCTTCATCGCAGATGTGAGCGAGGAGACATTGAATCGCACGACGCTTGGCGAGATGCGGCAAGGCAACAAAGTGAACTTGGAGCGTGCGCTGCGGCTATCCGACCGTCTCGGCGGTCACATGGTGTCAGGACACATCGACGGCGTCGCTCGGCTTGTCATGCGTCAGCAGGCAG
>JAURYZ010000123.1 GCA_030653635.1 Coriobacteriia bacterium
CGGTACGCGATGTGGCTACCGCGGTGCAGTCGCCTCTCGACTTGATCGGCACCTGCGCGCCCTGGGCCCGGGAGGTCCTCGCCGCCAGCGGCACCCACGCGGGCCGCCCCGACCCCGCGCTTGCCCCGCTTCTCTCATTCGTGCCGAGCCTCGCCGGTCTTGCCGAGGGACTCCACGGCGCGCTGGCAACACTCGATTCGATGGTAGCCTCAGCTGGTGCGGATGGGGCGTGGGCCGCACGAACCGCCGCCGGGATACGCGCGGGGCGCACGCCGGCACTCACGCTGCTCGCGGAGCTCCGGCTCGGCGCAGACATCGCCCGTGAGATGTGGGAGCATACCGACTTCAAGATGCTCTTCGACGAGCAGCGCCTGCTCTTCTCTATTGGCTACAACACCGCAGAAGGTCGGCTCGATGGCTCTTACTACGACATGCTCGCTTCCGAGTGCCGACTCGCCAGTTTCCTAGCCATCGCAAAGGGCGACGTCCCCCAGGAGCACTGGTTCCGCCTCGGCAGAGCCATAACGCAGACCAATGGCGGCCAAGCGCTTCTCTCTTGGAGCGCCTCGATGTTCGAATACCTCATGCCGTTGCTCGTGATGCGTTCATGGCCTACGACATTGCTCGACCAGACCTACACATCTGTCGTGAAGCGGCAGATTCAGTACGGAGCCGAACGCGGTGTACCGTGGGGCGTGTCCGAGTCGGCGTTTAACGCCAAAGACTCCGGGCTTGTATACCAGTACCAGGCTTTCGGAGTGCCCGGCCTTGGACTCAAACGCGGCCTGTCCGATGAGATCGTCATCGCCCCTTACGCTACAGTACTGGCGCTCGCAGTCGATCCGCTTGAGGCTATCGCCAACCTGCGAGTGCTGGTCGACGCCGGAGCGCGCGGTCGCTACGGCCTTTTTGAAGCACTCGATTTCACCCCCGGGCGCATACCCGCCGGCAAGAGTCAGGCGATAGTCAAAGCGTACTTCGCCCACCACCAGGGCATGAGTCTCATCGCTTTGGGCAACGAGCTGACCGGTCGGCCCATGCATGATCGCTTCCATCGCGACCCGATGGTGAGCTCGGCGGAGCTCCTACTGCAGGAAAGGGTTCCTCGGCATATACAATTCGCGACACCAAATATCGGCGAGGTCGAGCACGTTCGCTCCGTGCGGGAACTGCCGCCTCCTGTCGCTCGCTCCTACCCGCTCGCGGACACGCCGGTTCCTTCGACTCACTTCCTGTCCAACGGGCGCTACTCGGTCATGGTCACCAATGCGGGCGGCGGGTACAGCCGCTGGCAGGGTGTGGCCATGAACCGCTACCGCGAAGACGTTACGCGCGACTGCTGGGGGCAATTCTTCTACCTGCGCGACACCGAGACCGGCCGAGTGTTCAACGCCACTCACAATCCCACTCCTGAGCGACCCGACGAGTATCACGTCACATTCGCGCTCGACAAAGCCGAGTTCCGGCGCACCGACGGCGCGCTGGAGACCCACACCGAAATAGCGGTGAGTCCAGAAGACGACGTCGAAATCCGCCGTATCACAATCACGAACCACGGTGTCTCGTCGGTCGAGATCGAAGCCACGTCGTACTTTGAGGTTGCGATGGCCGATCAGGCCGCGGATCAGGCGCACAAGTCCTTCTCGAACCTGTTCGTCGAGACCGAAGCCGTAGAAGAGAGCCGGGCGCTGATATTCTCTCGCCGTCCGCGTTCTGCCGAAGAGGGTCGAATCTGGGGACTCCATGTTTTGGCCTGCGACGCCGAAGACGCGTGCGAATGGTCGTTCGAAACCGACCGGGCCTTGTTCTTGGGACGTCTCAACGGGGCCGATGCGCCCTACGCGATCCACGCAGGCGGCAAGATGTCGGGCTCGGTGGGTGCGGTTCTCGACCCGTGCTGTGCGATTCGCAAGGTCGTGCGCATAGCGCCGGGTGCCAGCGCCCGGCTGGTGTTCGCCACCGGCATTGCATCGACGCGTGATGAGGCGTTACTCATCGCGGAGAAGTACCACGAGCCCCGGAGCGCTCAGCGAGCAATCGATCTTGCCTGGACAGCGGCTCAGATCGAGCTGCGCGACCTAGGGATCACCCCGGCCGAAGCGATCGTACTCGAGCGCCTCGCTTCGCGCTTGCTGCTGACAGATCCCACCTCCGTTCTCAAGATCAAGACGCCTGTAGAAAACGGTCTGCCGATGGCGGGGTTGTGGTCCATCGGGATCTCCGGCGATCTTCCGATATTGCTCGTGCGAATCGAGGATCTCGAGCATGCCCCGCTCGTGCGCCAAGCGATACTCGCGCATCAATACTGGCGCCACAAGGGCCTAACGGCCGACCTAGTAGTACTCAACACCCGTCCAACGGCGTACTCGGATGAACTGGACGATCGCCTGCGACTGCTGGTTCGCACAGGACATGCACTACAGCTCTTGGACAAGCCGGGAGGCGTGTTCCTGCGACGGGCGGACCAAATGCACCCCGATGTGCTGAACCTGCTGCTCACTGTCGCGCGCGCTACGCTGGACGGCGACAGTGGTCCCATCGAAGTCCAACTCGGCCGCCGTGTTAAGCGCGCCGAGGAGCCCGCGCCGCTGGTGCCTGTGATGGGGCCGGTGCCGTACCCGATCGTGAACCCGGCGCGGCCAGTCCTGCTTTATGACAACGGCTACGGGGGGTTTGACTCGGCAGCGAATGAGTATGTCATCGTGCTCGATTCACAGCGTTGCACGCCCGCGCCGTGGATTAACGTCATCGCTTCGGCGTCGTTCGGCTGCATGGTCTCGGAGGCCGGCATCGGATGCACCTGGGCGCTTAACAGCCACGAGAACCGTATTACCACATGGAACAACGATCCTGTGTCCGACGGTTCGGGCGAACTCATCTACCTGCGCGACGAGCAGACCGGTGAGTTTTGGAGCCCGACTCCTCTCCCCGCCCGGGCAGCGGGCACCTATATCGTGCGCCACGGACGTGGGTACTCGCGATTCGAGCATGAGTCCCACGGACTTGAGCAGACATTGGAGTGGTTCGTGCCTACCGACGACCCGGTCCGGGTGCTCCGCCTGACACTGCGCAACACGAGCGACACGAACCGCACCATCTCGGCCACCCAGTTCGTTGAGTGGTCACTGGGTAGTTCGCGAAGCCGTGCCCAGCACCTAGTGGTGACCTGGTACGACGCGGAATTCGAGATGCTCACCGCCCACAACCACTT
>JAURYZ010000130.1 GCA_030653635.1 Coriobacteriia bacterium
GTCACGTTCCACGGCTGCCGCAAAGTCCTCGAGGGGCTCGACCACAAGACCCGAACCGGCCGCAGCTCCGATCTTCTCAGGATCGGTATCGAACACCGCAGCCAAAGAGAAGCCGCGATCCTGAAAACCGCCGTAGCCCAGAAGCGCGCTTCCAAGCCTGCCGTAGCCAACGATGGCCGCCTTCCGGACCCGCTCCAGTCCAAGCCAGCGGGTCAGATGCTTCACCAACCCGTCGACGTCATAGCCAATGCCGCGGATGCCGTACTCGCCAAGGTACGACAGGTCCTTGCGGACCTGAGCGGCGTTGGTCCCGGCCATCTCAGCTATGCGCACCGAGTTGGCCACAGGAACGCGAAGGCTCTGCTCTTGCACGAGGCAGCGCAAATAGACCGGCAAACGCTGCACCGTGGCGTTGGGTACGTGATTGCTCATGTGGCGTCGTTCCCTAGTTCCCCGCCGCGATGCTAGCCTCGACGGCAGCCAGGCTGCTTTGCACGTTGGTGAGCGTGGGCTGGAGCACGAGCGCCTTCGTGTAGGCATCGCGTGCAGCCGGAAGGTCGCCTGCCATGCGAGTGACATCGCCTAGCAGGACCCATGCGTCACCGTAATTTGCATCAAGATCAACCGCGAACTGAAGATGCTTGCGGGCCTCATCAAGGCGTCCGAGACGCATCAATGCACGGGCCAGCTGGAAGCGGATGGCCGGCCCGTAGCGCTCGACCTTCACGCCCTTCAATCCGTATTCGACGGCCAGTTCGCCATATGCGGGATCGAGATACTCGGCACCCAAGCTGTACAGGCTTGTGATGAATACGTAGTTGTCGTACTCCCATGGAACGAAATCAATCGAGTCGCGAAGTGCGGCCTCGGCGTCATCGAAATTGGCCTGAGCCTGGGCGCGCAGTGCGGGATCTTGCCCGCCGCTGGATGCGTACTGAGTGACTATGTCGACCGTACTGTCGACATAGGCCAGTCCGAGCTCTGCGCGGTACATGTCGTTGTAAGGGTTCAGCGCGATGGCTTGCTTGACCTCGTCGATGCGAGCCTGCCCCTGAGTCACGAGACGAGCCTTGAGGTAGTGATTGTCAGCTACGGTATACACGAAGCTGCCCACAAGCAACACTCCCACCATCACGAGCACCACAATCGATAGAAGCATGCCGCCCTTGAACCGGCGCACTTCGATCACCCGGGCCAATGGCGCCAGAACGATTGCCATCGACACCCACAGCAGAAACGTCGAGCCGGTCACCGAGATCCCGAAGCTCAGGCTCGACAGGTATCCGGCACAAGCGGCCCAGAATCCCGCGAGCACGAGGCGCTCCGTGCCCTCATGGCGCTTGAACACCAGCGGCGCCGAGAACCATGCCGCGGCCCCGAAGGTGCCGTAAAGAAGCAGGAACCCAGGTATGCCGAGCGCCGTAGTTATTTGCAGCGGATAGTTGTGGACGTTATCCGCCACAGAGAGGTATCCCGCATCGCCCACATACTCGGCGAGCTTGTACTTGGGGAACACAAGCCTGAACGTATCTGCCCCGAAACCGAAGATCGGCCGGTCCTTGATGGCGTCGATGGCCGCTTGCCAAATCTGGAATCGCGTCTTGGAGCTGCCGTCGTTTGAGTCGAAGATCGACTGTAGCCGCAGCCAAACGTTCATTACCGCAGATGTCGCGTTCAGGCTGGCTACCACAAGGCCCGCGGCCATGACGCCAATAGCCCCAAGGAATCCGATGTCTGTGCCGGTTAGCTTCACTTTGTTCCGAACCGCGATCACGATGAATATGGTGAGCCCGATCGCTCCCCCTATCCAAGCCCCGCGCGTGAACGCTACGATCCATGCGAACACTGCGAGCAAGAAGCCGATCCAGTAAGTCACGCGCATCGCGAGACCAGTCTCGGACAGTGCGAGCGCGAGCGATATGACGAGCGGGAATATCAAAAAGCCACCGAGCATATCCGGGTTGCCGTACGTGGAGAAGGCACGGTTCGCCTCGAACGGCAGATTGCCCCAGCGGATCGGATCGATCCCTATGTACTGCATGACCCCGTACAGACTCACGATGGCGCCCGAGAAAAACAGCGTCCTTGCCAGTGTGCGAATACGCGATGCTCGATCGGCGAACTGCGTGACCATGAAGAACGCGAATGCATAGTTCACGAATGCCAGCAGGCCCTCGAAACGACGGTACTTGCCAAAGAGTGCGGTCTGCCAATGGATGGACGTGAACGTCGTGAGCAAGACCCAGCCGAGCAATGCCAGCACGAGATAGTCGATCTTGGATCGACGCAGCTTGCCACCGTGCGACAGGATGTCCCAGGCCCAAGCGCCGAAAGCGATCAGCGTGAACACCCTTTGCGACAGGACTTTGACGATATCGAATTGGTCATAGGTGAGCGGAAGCTGAAATCCGATCGAAGTCCAGTTCGCGATGATCACCGGCGTGACGAACAACAAAAGATTAAGCGCCCACCACGCGAGCCTCTGCGCCGGCCGCATGACATCTGCGACCGGTGCTGCCGGCTGGGGGCTCTTATTCGAGACGCGCGCTTTCGATTTGCCGCTCTTGGCCACTTAGGGCTCCTATCTGGCTCCCCTGCCCGCGAGCACCACGCGCAGAGTCTCGATAATGATCTGTAGGTCCATAGACAGGTTCTGATGATACATGTAGATGAGGTCGTACTTCAGCTTGCGTTCCGGAGTTGTCGCATACCCGCCGCTGACCTGCGCCAAGCCGGTCACGCCAGGCTTGATCCTGAAGCGCTCGCGGTATCCGGGAATCTCATTGATGTAGGTAGTAACAAAGAACGGGCGCTCAGGTCTCGGACCTACGAAGCTCATCTGTCCGAAAAGGATGTTCAGCAGCTGCGGCAACTCATCCAATCGGTAGGTTCGCAAGAAGCGCCCGAGCGGGGTGATCCGGCTGTCATTCTCCACAGCAAGCACCGGGCCTGTTTCTAACTCAGCTCCTTGGACCATGGTTCTGAGCTTGTACACGGTGAAGGGCTTCGTGTCCTTGCCGCTGCGCTCCTGTGAGAACACCACCGGCCATCCCATGGCGATCAGAATCGCCAAAGACGCCACGAGTAAGACCGGGCTGAGCACGACCAGAAGCACCAAGGAGCCGAGCACGTCAACGATGCGCTTGGCCGAACCGAACCAGCGCGGCACACTGGTGCGAGTGATTTCCATGAGGGGGATGTCGGCCACCATCGAGTCCACGGTGCCGATGAATATCTCGTAAAGCTCGGGAACCACATCAACGCGCACGGAGCTCTCATCGGCCAACGCAAGGTTCTCGATGAACTCGCGCAGCGCTACCGGGGAGACGATGATTATCCGGTCCACGCCATGGTCCCTGACGATCTTGCCGATATCCTCGGCAGAACCCAGAACGGGGAAACCTCCGGTATCGGCATCGGAGACCGGGCACTCGGATGCGCTCGGGCACGCGAGCCCAGCTACGCGGTAGCCCCAGCGCTCACGATTGCGAAGTTCACCGGCCAGCTCGACGGCCAACTTGTCGGTACCAACCACGAGCACACACTGCTCAGGCCAGGTCACGCGTGCGACCCGAAGGAACAACAACCGCCAGCCAGCCAAAAGGGCGGCCAGCACTAGCCAGCTGATAACGATGACCGCACGCGAGAACGAGAAGAAGTCGGGGCCCGCGAAGAACAACAGTGCCGTGGTGAGCACGGTACCCAGACTCACCGCCGATAGGACCGCACGCACGACCGACCACGGATTCTCGGTGCGTTCCGGCTCGTAGACTCCATAGATGTATCCGTTGAGCAGGTAGATCACCGTGATGATCGGCGCGAGCGCGATATAGGGGCCGAGGTTGAACGCAGGCAACTCGCCTTTGAACCTGATGTAGAAGGCCGCCACGATACCCGCGTTTATGAGCACCGCATCCAGAAACAACGACATGCCGATGAAAGGACCGCGCCTCACGCGATGCCTCCGGCGGCCTGCTGGTAGACATCCAGCGTTTGAGCGGCCATGCGTCCGACACTGAACTCCGTACGCGCCCGTTCGCGCGCCTGTGCGCCCAGGCGTGCGCGCAGCTCATCGTCAGCCACCAGTCGCTCGAGAGCATTTGCGAGGGCCTCGTGGTCGCCAACGGGAACGGTGAAGCCGGTGACGCCGTCGAGGTTGGCAAACGGAACCCCCGTGGGCAGGTCGGTGGACACGACCGGCGTACCGGATGCGTGAGCCTCGATCTGCACGAGACCAAAGGCCTCCGAACGCGCGATGCTCGGCAGGCAGAAGACATCGGCGGCCTGATACCATGCGGCAAGTTCAGCATCGGGCTGCGGAGCCAGGAACGTGACGCGGTCCGCCATACCGTGAGCTACTACCCACTCGCGAAGCGGCGCTTCGAGCGGACCGGAGCCCATGAGTACAACATCGACGTCCAGATGTTCCGTGGCACGCAGAAGCACGTCGGCGCCCTTGTAGTACACGAGACGCCCGACGAACAGGATGATCGGCCTGGGGTGAAACGCCCGCAGTTCTTGGGCTCTCGCAACGGACTTTGGCGTGTCGTCGAACTTTTCGGTGTGGATGCCGTAGGGAACCACACGACACTTGTCAGCGCGCGCGGCGAGCAGATCGGAGTGCTCGACCATATTTGGCGAGCCGGCGATGATAAGATCGACCCGGTCCAAGGTTCTCTCAAGCCAAGGCCTGTATGCCGCGCCGAGGAACCGTTGGCGCACGATGTCGCTGTGATAGGTCAGAACCGAAGGGATGTCCACGCCCGAACCCAGCCACGA
>JAURYZ010000131.1 GCA_030653635.1 Coriobacteriia bacterium
TGATGGATCATGCCGAAGCACGAGGTGTGGAGGTGGCATTCGAGGCGAGCGTTGGTGGAGGCATCCCGATCATCGGCCCCCTGAAGCACTCTTTGACCTCCAACGAGATCACGAGCGTGATGGGTATCGTCAACGGCACCACGAACTACATGCTCACCAAGATGGCGGCCGAGGGGCTGGCCTACGCTGATGCTTTGGCCGAGGCGCAGGCGCATGGCTTCGCCGAGGCCGATCCCACAGCCGACGTTGATGGTCATGACGCCGCAGCCAAGATCGCCATCCTCGCATCGATCGCATTCAACAGCCGCGTGACTCTAGATCAGGTTCCCGCCGAGGGTATTCGTTCTTTGGCTCCGACTGATCTGGCCTACGCTCGGGATATGGGCTACGTCATCAAATTGCTTGCGCTTGCGAACCGAACCGAGACCGGCATCGATATCCGGGTGCACCCCACGATGATTCCTGCGGCGCATCCGCTGGCCAGCGTGAATGGCGTGTACAACGCCATCTATGTCGTCGGTGATTCTGTCGGCGAGACCATGTTCTTCGGTGAGGGCGCAGGATCGCTGCCTGCGGCCAGTGCGGTTGTCGGAGACGTGATCGAGGTAGCACGCCATCTGACCGGTGACTGCCTCGGACTCGTCGGCTGTACCTGCACCGAGAAGCTCGACGTGCGCGATATGGCCGACCTGACCACACGCTACTTTATTCGCCTCCAGGTCGCCGATGAGCCCGGCGTGCTTGCGACGACGTCACGGGTATTCGCCGACCACGGAGTTTCTTTGGCTTCGGTAATGCAGCCCGAAGTAGCAGAGGGTCACACGGCGGAGCTCGTGTACGTGACGCATACCGCCTCGGAGGCAGCTGTTCGCGCGGCCCTCGGCGAGATCCGGGCGCTGGGCGTCGTCACCGCCATTGGCGCGGTCATTCGCGTTGAGGATTTGTAGGCCAATGGAGCGAGTCGTCGTCAGGGTTCCGGCTACAACGGCCAATCTCGGTCCCGGGTACGACGCGTTCGGGCTGGCGCTCGGTCTTTATAGCACCTTTAGCGCCACTCCCGCGGCCGAGTGGGCAGTCGAGACATCCGGTGAGGGCGCCGATACGCTTGCAAGGGATTCCGGCAACTACGTGGCTCGTGCAATGGCGCTCGGCCTCAAGAAGACCGGTTCCGACATCAAAGCCGCGCGCATCGAGTGCAGCAACGAAGTGCCCCCGGGCAGAGGACTGGGCTCCTCGGCAGTCGCCATTGTTGGTGGCCTCATGCTCGCTGACGCGCTGACAGACGGCGCGCTGGGCCGAGACGGGGTCTTCGCGCTCGCGGTCGAAATGGAGGGCCATGTCGACAATGTGGCCGCGGCGGTCTACGGCGGCTTCACAATCGGTTGGAACGACGGTGCCCCGCAAGCGCGTAGCGTGGCCATGCCAGGCGGGCTGGCCACGGTCGTGGTGATCGCTGAGCGCGAGCTTTCAACCGCTCACGCGCGAAATATGCTGCCCGCCATGGTCCCGCATGCGGATGCGGCGTTCAACGCGGCCCACGCGGGCCTCGTGATCGCTGGAGTTGTGTCGGGAGACCGTGAGCTGCTTGCGGCGGGACTATGCGACCGGCTTCACGAGCCCTATCGCAGTGCCGAGGTGCCCGATTTCGCACGCGTGACCGCTGCACTTCGTGCGGCTGGTTGCGAGGGCGCCGTGCTTTCGGGTGCGGGTCCCACGATCGTGGGACTAGTAGTTGCCGAGGACGACAAACGCGCCTTCGACCGCGCTTGTGGAGTCTGTGAGCTCGCACTGGCGCCCCTGTCGATGATCCCCGGGCGCAGGCCTCCATTGGCCCTTGCAATCGACCGGCACGGAGCCATTCGGCTATAGCGCTGAACCTAGCGCTGAACCTAGCCTGTTGACCGTTACCGCTGCTGTCGGGGAATATATGATGCACCGCACCTTCTTGTCGCCTTGCGCGACGCCCCTTTCTGCGGAGGAACCCATGGATGATCAGGGCCGTATCGACCCGTTGACCCAAGCCGCTCTCGCTGCGCCGCCTGCGCCCGAGCCGGCCGCGCCGCCGCCTGCGCCTCAGCCGATGTACGCTGCTGTCGCGCCTGCCCCGGTATCGTCGCCTAGGCGAAGCTCCACAGGCTGGAAGTGGTTCGTAGGCGTGATGCTCGTACTCATACTGGCGACGTTAGCGTGTTGCGGAGTGTCCTTCGCAGCGATTGGTGTGAGTTCGGGAATGGGCGGGTCGGTGGCGACTGGCGACTCGATCGCCGTCATCCATATCGACGGCGTCATCGCGGGGACCGGCAGTGCTCTTGACGGTGTCATCACTCCGGAGAACATCCTAAGCCAACTCGATCAGGCGCTAGCCGACGACGGCGTCAAGGCCATCTTGCTGCGCATAGACTCACCCGGTGGCACAGTGGCCGCCTCCCAGGAGATCGCGATGGAGGTCGCTGCTGCCGCCGAGGAAAAGCCTGTGATCGCGAGCGTAGGCGACGTCGGCGCCAGCGGTGCATACATGGTCGCATCGCAGTGCGATGAGATAGTCGCATTGCCGACCTCGGCGATTGGCAGCATCGGCGTCATCATCGAGATCCCGAACGTCGCCGGTCTGCTCGACAAGCTCGGGGTCGAGTTCACCGTGCTCACCGCCGGCGAGTACAAGGATGCCGGCAGCCCGTTCCGTTCCATGACGCCGACAGAGACTGCACTGGTCCAAAAGGGCGTTGACAGCGCGTACGACGAGTTCATCAATATTGTCGCTGAAGGCCGGGGGCTGTCCAAGGACAAGGTCCGTACGATGGCGACGGGCTGGGCTTGGTCGGCACGCGAGGCCGAGAAGATGGGGCTCGTGGACACTCTGGGCACCTACAACGATGCCGTGGATAGCGCCGCGAAGGCGGGCGGCATAGACGGAGAGCCGGGCATCGTGAGTTACGAGGGCTCCGGTTACGGTGATTTGCTGTACTCGCTTCTTGGAATTCGCGACAGCTTGGACCGGTTAGGAGCCCTGGCTCCCGATCTCGGTTCCTCGGGCAGTGTCGCGTTGCCTAGGTAGTACCACGTGCGAAAGGTGGTCGGCATGACGCGAGTCGTCGCGCTCATTGATGGAGAGCACTACCCGCCCGTGGTGCGTTTCGCTCTTGAGGGCCTGTCTCGCGAGTACGAAGTCGTAGCGGCCGCGTTCATCGGCGGGACCGAGAAAGTCGACCTGGAGCGCGGAGCGGACACCTATGGCGTGCCGGTTGTGTTCGCGCCGACGCCAGCTCAAGCGGTGCTCCAGGCCATCGAGGCCTACAGTCCGCACGCGCTTGTCGACCTGTCAGACGAGCCGGTCGTCTCCTCGGCGGATCGTTTTCGACTCGCGGGGATAGCGCTGGCGCATGGGGTCGAGTATCGCGGGGCTGATTTCGCATTTACCCCTCCGGCCCCGCGGCTCGTCACGAGCACGCCGACCCTCGGCCTAATTGGTACGGGCAAGCGTGTGGGAAAGACCGCAATCTCCGGATACGTCGCGCGCACGCTGACCGCTGCCGGGCACGACATCTGTGTGCTGGCGATGGGCCGCGGGGGGCCGGACGCGCCTGAGCTCATCCATGGCGAGAAGGTGCGTCTCACAACCCCGGACTTGCTTGCGCTTGCGGCGCAGGGCAAGCACGCAAGCAGCGACAACTACGAGGACGCGGTGATGAGCCGCGTGACCACCGTTGGGTGCCGCCGATGCGGCGGAGGCATGGCGGGGGAGACGTTCTTTTCCAACGTGCCCCAAGGCGCCTTGCTCGCCGACACGCTGGGCAAGCAGCTCATCGTGCTCGAGGGCTCCGGCGCAGCAATCCCGCCCGTGCACGCGGATGCGAACATTCTTGTCATCGGCGCCGGACAGGGCGTCTCGTACGTGGATGAGTACTTCGGGCCGTATCGACTTGGACTGGCCGACCTCGTTGTGATCGCATCCGCCGAAGAGCCGATCGCCACCGCCGCGGACGTGGCTTTGATCCGCGAGGCGGTCGCGCGACAGCGCCCGGATCTGCCGTGTATCACGACGACTTTCCGCCCGCAGCCGGTCGAGTCGGTCGATGGCAGACGTGTGTTCTTCGCGACCACCGCTCCTGCGGCGGTGTTGCCGAAACTCACCGCGCACCTTGAGGCGGAGTTCGGATGTCAGGTCGTGGCGTCCAGTGCGAATCTGAGCAATAGGGCGCTGCTGCGACAGGATATGAAAAGCGCAGCCGGGCAATATGATCTGTTGCTCACTGAGCTCAAGGCCGCAGCAATCGATGTGGTTGCCGCTGCGGGTCAGGAGGCCGGGGTGCCCACTGTGCTCTGTGACAACGTCCCGATTTCCACGGATGGCACCGATCTAGGTGAGCTTGTTACGCGCGCGGCGGAGTTCGCGCTTTCGCGTGGCCATGCCAGAGGGAGTCAGTGATGCCCGAGAACAAGATCATCACGCTGTCCGACAAGGCGCACGGATTGCCGTTCTCAAAAGGGCTGCTTGCCCAGTCCTTTACCGCGACCGGTCTGCCGCCCAGCAGTGCGTACACCATCGCCACCGCGATCCAGACCGATTTGCGGGAGCGTGACGAACTGTCCATCAGCATGAAGCGCTTGCGCGCTTTGGCTGGGGAGTATCTCGAGCGCATGGCGGGCGCTGAGTTTGCGGCCCGCTATCGCAAGCTCTACGAGCTCTCGAAGCTTGACAAGCCTCTGGTCGTTCTCATCGGCGGAACCACGGGCGTGGGCAAGTCGACCATCGCCACTGAGGTGGCTCATAGACTCGGCATCACCCGCATAATGTCGACGGATTCCATTCGAGAGGTCATGCGTGGTATCTTTACCAAGGAGCTCATGCCGGCGATATACGAAAGTGCTTTCAACGCTTGGCGAGGTCTCCGAGT
Organism: Coriobacteriia bacterium; assembly: GCA_030653635.1. Lineage (GTDB taxonomy): Bacteria > Actinomycetota > Coriobacteriia > Anaerosomatales > JAHIQC01 > JAHIQC01. The sequence goes on from JAURYZ010000131.1 coordinate 4,896, forward strand.
CCCGGTGCCACACGGCGCCAATCCCGTGATTGTCGGATTCCGCGAGCAGACCGCCGTGGTGACGACAGCGGTCAAGGCGCTAATCGACCGGTCGGTACTCGAGGGAGACAGCCTCATCATCGAGGGTGTCCATCTCGTGCCAGGGTATATCGAGGCGGGGCAGTTCAAGAACGCCCGCGTTGTGCAGCTTGTCATCACCGTCGATGACGAAGACGCACACCGCAGCCACTTCTACATCCGTGAGATACAGACTGACGGTACGCGGCCCTTTGAGAGATATCGGGCGAACTTTGGGAGCATCCGGCTCTTGGGCCGGTATTTCGTGGACATGGCGCATGAGCATGGGATTCCCGTGATCGTGAGCCACCAGTTGGATATAACGATAGCTGACGTGATCGAACACATTCTCAACGCGGCTATCGACGAACAGTACGACGCGCAATCATAGGCGCGGCGAGAGAGAGGTAGTTTTTGTGAAGTTCTTCTTGGACACGGCGAACATCGCCGAAATCGAAGAGGCGGCTAGTTGGGGTGTGCTCTCCGGCGTCACCACCAACCCGACGCTTTACGCACGTGAGGGCGGCAAGCTCGCGGATTTCCACAACCACCTGAAGCGCATCTGCGACATCGTCGATGGCCCTGTCAGTGGTGAGACCGTCGGTCTGACTCGCGACGAGATCATCCGTGAAGGCGAGGAGCTCGCCGCTTTGGCACCGAACCTGATAGTCAAGGTGCCGACCATGCCCGAGGGCCTGGCCGCAACCAAGGCGCTATTCGACAAGGGGATCAAGGTCAACATGACGCTGTGCTTCACCGTCCCGCAGGCCATCTTGGCCGCGCGCTCCGGGGCTGCCTACGTATCTCCGTTCGTCGGCCGTTTCGATGACATCTCCGAGGACGGAATCGACCAGCTCTCTCAGGTCGTCATGGCGTTAGACAACTATGACTTCGGCCACGATGTCGAGGTGATCGCTGCATCCATTCGTAGCGCGAACCATGTCACGCAGGCTGCTTTGATGGGTGCCGACATCGCGACCGTCCCGTTCGCGGTACTCAAGAACCTCGTGAAGCACCCACTCACGGACCGGGGACTCGAAGCGTTCCTGGCTGATTGGGAGAAGGTCAAGAACTCATGAGTGCCAGACCCCGCAAGCGTGGCCGCCGCGGTGGTAGCCAGCAGGATAACCCGCAGCCGTCCATCACCAAGGTCGAACTCGAAGCCAAGACCGTAGCCGAGCTGCGCGCGATGGCCGCGGAGATCGAACTCGATGTCAAAGCCTTGAAGAAGAAGGACGACATCATCGCCGCGATCTTCGAGGCCAAGGTCAAGTCTGAAGGCTTTGTGGACATCATGGGCGTGCTCGATGTGCTGCCCGAGGGCTACGGCTTCATTCGGACGAGCGGGTATCTGCCTGGGGACCGCGATGTGTACTGCTCGATGTCGCAGATCCGCAAGTTCGATCTGCGCCGAGGAGATCTCATCAAAGGCCAGGTCCGCCCGCCCAAGGAGAGCGAGAAGTACTCCGCCCTTCAGCGAGTCGATAGTGTCAACGGTCTGACCGTGGAAGCTGCGCGTGGTCGCAAGCGTTTCGCCGATCTGACCCCGATCTATCCCGATGAGCGCCTACGCATGGAGCATGGCCCGGAGACCATGACAGCTCGCGTGATCGATTTGGTAGCACCTATTGGCAAGGGGCAGCGCGGTCTTATCGTCTCCCCACCAAAGGCTGGCAAGACCACGGTCCTGAAGGACGTTGCAGCCGCGATCTCCGCCAACAACCCCGAGGTCTACCTGATGTGCCTGCTCGTGGACGAGCGTCCCGAGGAAGTTACAGACATGGAGCGCTCGATCCACGGCGAGGTCGTTTCGTCGACATTCGATATGCCTTCCGAGAACCACATCGCTGTGGCGGAGCTTTTGATGGAGCGCGCTAAGCGCCTCGTTGAGGCCGGCCAAGACGTAGTCATTTTGCTAGACTCGATAACGCGTCTGGCTCGTGCGTACAACCTAGCGCAGCCGGCTTCCGGCCGTATCCTGTCCGGTGGTGTCGACTCCACGGCTCTGTACCCGCCCAAGAAATTCTTCGGCGCGGCTCGAAACATCGAGTACGGCGGATCGCTCACCATTTTGGCGACGGCGCTCGTCGAGACTGGTTCCAAGATGGATGAGGTAATCTTCGAGGAGTTCAAGGGCACGGGCAACATGGAGCTCAGGCTCGATCGCTCGATGGCCGACCGTCGAATATTCCCCGCGATCGACGTGGTGTCGAGCGGCACCCGCAAAGAAGAGCTGTTGCTCGATCCTGCCGAGGCGCCGTTCGTGTGGGGCCTGCGAAGGATTCTGCACGGTGTCGACAGCACCGAGCGCGCCATTGATATGCTCATCAAGGGCCTCAAGCAGACCGAGAGCAACCAGCTGTTCTTGACCAAGATGGCGCGTAGCGCCAAGGACAAGAGCAACGGTATCGACCTGTAGGGGGTTGTGGGCGCTGTAGGCGCGGTAGGCCTACCACAGGCGCGGTAGGCCGCCCTTCCACCATGGCATAAGCCGTGCTATTCTACTTCGGCTGTCCGCACCCGGTCGGAAACCGGGTGCATGTGAATGAAAGAGGTGAACGTCCGTGCGTGAAGGTATCCACCCGGACTACGTCGAGTCGACCGTGATTTGCTCCTGTGGCAACACGTTCAAGACGCATTCGACGAGTCCCGAACTCCACATCGAGCTTTGCTCGGCTTGCCACCCGTTCTACACCGGCAAGCAGAAATTCGTTGACACCGGTGGACGCGTACAGCGTTTCTCCGACAAGTTCGGCAACGCCGCTCAGGCCACGCTTGAGAAGGACGCAGCTGTTCGCGAGGCGCGCCTGAAGGCCGCCGAAGAAGCTGCCGAGATCACTCGCGTCGCTCGTGAGGCAAAGGAAGCCGAGAAGGCTGCCCGTGCCGCAAAGCATGAGATCGCCGATGCAGGTCGCGCCGCCAAGGCTGAGGTCGTCAAGGCCCCTGTCGAAGCCGCTACCGATGTCGTCGAGGAGGCCGTGGTCGAGACGACCGCTGCCGAGGAGACTGCCGAGTAATCTCGGCACCACTCAAGCACTGCTATCATGGGGAGGCGAGGCGACTCGCCTCTCTTTGTGTATCCAGTCGGGACCCAGCGTCCCTTTGCAGATCTCGAAAGCGAGCCCATGGACGTCCGCCTGCTCTTCTCAACGCCCGATCCGGAGCGCGCCGTGGCTGTTGCCGCGCGCGTGTGCTACGCCCCGATCGGAGCCGCTGAACTCATGGAGGCGATGGACGACGACGCCGTGCGCCGCGTTCTGCGCACCATCATGACCTCGGGCCATTTCTCCGCCCTCGAGCATGCAAGCTTCACCTTCGCTATCGACGGGGTATCCCGAGCGATGACGCACCAGCTCGTACGGCACCGGTTGGCGAGCTACAACCAGCAATCTCAGCGCTATGTGAGCTACACCGATGACCCGCGCTTCATCGTCCCGCCCGATGTCGATGCTAACCCGGCTGTCCGCGTAGCGTTCCTCGGCGCGTGTGCTTCCGCTTTTCTGAGCTACAGAGAGGCGATCGAAGCTGGCGTGGCTGCCGAGGATGCACGCTACCTGCTTCCTAATGCCATGGAGACCAAGATCGTCGTTACCATGAACATACGCGAGATGCTCCACTTCTTTGAACTCCGCTGCTGCAAGCGCGCACAGTGGGAGATCCGTGACGTCGCCCTGCGCATGCTCGAACTGGCTTCTCCGAGCGCGCCATACATCTTCTCGGACGCCGGGGCATCATGCCGCCGCGGGCCGTGCCGTGAGGGCAAGATGACCTGTGGCGATCCCTATGAGAGGGCTTTGAAACGTGACTGAGGATACCAACGCCGCCCCCAAGACGCCGGTCGAACGCATTGTGCACACCCACATTGGCGGCCAAGCCGTCCTTGAGGGCGTGATGATGCGTGGCAAGCACAACTGGGCGATCGCCGTCCGCAAGTCCGACGGCGCCATCCATGTCGAAGACCATGAGCTCAAGACCGCTGTGACCACTCATCCGTGGCTCGGAAAGCCGATCATCCGCGGGATTTGGGGCTTCTACGAGACCATTGTGCTGGCGATGAAAGCCTTTGAGATCTCCGCGTCGTACGCAGGAGAGACTGAAGAAGAGCAGCTGTCCGCCAAGGAGATCAGTTTCGCGATGATTCTCGGTGTAGTCATGTCAGTACTCCTGTTCATCGTTCTGCCTGCGTTCGCGACCAACTGGATGGTGGGCTCAGCTTCCGAGAAGCCGTTCATGTGGAATCTGGTTGACGGGATTTTGAGACTGGTCGCATTCTTCTTGTACATCTGGGGTGTGAGCCGTGTGAAGGACATCCAAAGGGTGTTTGGGTATCACGGTGCGGAGCACAAGACGATTCACGCGTTCGAGCAAGGATTGCCGCTGGAGACGCCGGTGATTCAGAAGTACTCGACCCAGCATGTTCGCTGCGGAACGTCGTTTTTGCTCATGGTCATGGTCATAGCGCTGTTCGTATACTCGCTCTTCCCGGTCAAGGCGATCGTCGCCTTGATGGGCGTCGATGCGAAGTGGGCTACCCTGGCAGTCGCCATCGGCATCCGCATTGTCTTTCTGCCCCTCATCGCGGGTCTTGCATATGAGGTCATCAAGTGGGCCGGCAAGACGCCTGAGCAGCCCTTGGTGAGGATACTCCTATGGCCGGGGCTTCAGCTGCAGCGTATGACCACCCGCGAGCCCGACGACTCCATGGTCGAGGTTGCCGTTGCCGCGATGCTACGAGTCGTCGAGCGCGAAGAGCAGGGCAGGGCAGGAACCGCGGCGGAGTAGTAGCCCTTTCGAGCCCGGCTCACATCGCTTCGCCGCAACCGTGGTTCGTGAGCGGCGTGATA
>JAURYZ010000169.1 GCA_030653635.1 Coriobacteriia bacterium
TGGCTGAGTTGGGCTCTCTTACTGAACTAGCGCACTTTCGAATCGGCGAAGAGGTTGCTCGCCTTGAGATTGACGTACTGGTAACCGTCGGGGAGCGCGCACGGCGCATTGCGGACGGCGCTAGGGCCGAAGGGATGTCAGATGAGCTCATCCGTCCATGCCGGACCCCAGAAGAGGCCACAGAGGTGCTTGATGACCTGCTTGCTGCAGGAGACGCGGTGCTGGTGAAGGCATCGCGAGTGATGGGGCTTGAGCGAATCGTTGAAGGAATCGTGGACCCACGTGTTTAGACTCGCACAGTACCCGTCATATCAGGTGTTCATCGGGGTCGTACTGGCCTTGGTCGCTTGCGCGGCTCTATTCCCTTTGTGGATCCGGCTTCTCAAGTTCCGCAACATCGGCCAACAGGTGCGCGCCGACGGTCCTCAGGGGCATCTAGTCAAACAGGGCACCCCGACCATGGGTGGCGTGCTGATTCTCCTCGTGGTCAGTGCGGTGTATCTGCTGTTCGGGAATTTCGGACGCTCGTCGATCCTTGCGCTGGTCACGATGATTTCCTGCGGTATTCTCGGCTTCTTTGACGATTGGTCAAAAGTCGCACACGAGCGCTCTCTTGGGCTCACGCCCAAAGCGAAGATCGCCGGGCAGGCCGCAGTGGCGCTTCTATTTGGCGTGCTCGCGGTGAACTGGGCCGGAATATCGCCGCTGGTTACGCTGCCGCTGGTACCCGGCTCGCTCGACTTGGGCGTACTCACGTCCAGCATCACAGTGGGCAAGACTCTTATCGTCATCCCGTGGCTCTACCTAGGTCTTGTGTTCTTCATGGTCGTGGGCGAGAGCAACGCCGTAAATCTGACCGATGGCCTAGATGGTCTGGCTGCCGGTACGGTCACTATCGTCATGCTGGCGTACGCCGGCATCGCGTTTCGCCAGAATCGCCTTGATATCGCATTGCTTGCGGCGAGTGTCGCGGGGGCCTGCATCGGATTTATCTGGTACAACAGCTATCCGGCCGACATCTTCATGGGTGATACCGGCTCGCTTGGGCTCGGAGCCGGTATAGCAGCTTTGGCGGTGATCACTAAGACTGAACTTCTGGTACTTCTCATAGGTGGCATTTACCTCGCCGAGGCACTTTCAGTCGTGCTGCAGGTAGCCTCGTTCAAACTTACGGGGAAGCGGATCTTCAGGATGGCACCAATACATCATCATTTCGAGATGATCGGGTGGTCTGAGACCAAGATTATGGTGCGGTTCTGGATTATCACCGGGATCACGGCCGGGGCAGGATTCGCTTTGTTCTTTGTCAGTTCGGTCAGGAGGTAGCGTGCGCGCTCTTTCTGATAGCATCGCTGTGGTAGGCCTCGGAGTCTCGGGGCTTGCGGTAGCGCGCTACATTTACAAGCATCAAGGCATGATCCCGATCAGCATGTCTGTCTACGATTCCGCTGACAACGATCGCCTGCGCTTGCTCGCCCTAGAACTTGCCGAAGCAGGAGCGGACGTGCATCTGGGCGCAGAGACTGTCGATGGTCGTTTCCGGGTCGCCGTCGTGAGCCCTGGCATTATGCCCAAGAGCCCTCTTAGGCGTTCGGTCCAACAGGCGGCCGATAGAGTCATAGGCGAGATCGAGTTTGCTTTCGAGCGCTCGGTGAGCCCGTGGCTTGCGGTGACCGGAACCAATGGGAAGACCACGGTCACGAGCCTTTGTGTGCATCTGCTCACCTCTGCGGGTGTTCCTGCTGAGGCGGTGGGGAACATCGGCGTACCGCCGATCACGCTCGTGGACGAGGTGGGTCCGTCGACTGCTCTGGTCGCTGAGGTATCTTCATTCCAGCTTGCCCTCACTGACGCCTTCCGCCCACGTGTGGCGGTTTTGCTCAACATCACCCCAGATCACATCGACTGGCATGGATCATTTCAGGCCTACGCGGCTGACAAGGCCAAGTTGTTCGCGAACATGGGTCCTGACGATTGTGCTGTGATCGATATCGATGACTCGGGCTCTGCCCCATTGGCCGATACGGTTGCGGCACGAGGCGTTCGCGTGATGCGTGTGTCGCGCGTCGGGCTGCCGATGGGAGGTGCGGGCCTTGTCGACGGCTGGCTCACTCTCGACACGCCTGCCGGCCCCATCCGAGTGCTCAAGGCTTCATCGCTCAAGATTCGCGGTGACCACAACGTCAGCAACGCACTGGCCGCCACAGCCGCCGTGCACTCATGGGGTATCGATATCGATGCCATAGCGCGTGGGCTCCTCGGTTTTGAGCCCATCAAGCATCGACTTGAGCCAGTCGGAGTGAACGACGGTGTAGAGTACATCAACGACTCGAAGGCCACGAATCCCGGCGCCACAATAATGGCGCTCACAGCCTTCGGCGATCGCCCCGTGGTGCTCATGTTGGGTGGACGCAACAAGGACAACTCGTTTGCTGAACTTGCCTTGCATGTGCGTGACTCAGTCAAGTCGGTCGTCTTGTTTGGTGAAGCGGCTCCCGATATCGCCGCTGCGCTCTCGGACGCCGGCGTTGCGTATCAGTCCTGCGGCACGATGCTGCAGGCGTTGGAGTGTGCGACGCACTCGGCTGTCGATGGCGGAACAGTGCTGCTTTCCCCCGCATGCGCTTCATTCGACGAGTTCGAAGGTTACTCGCATCGCGGAGATGTTTTTAGGGCTGCTGTGGCCGAATTGCGTCAGGTTGGGTCGAGATGAGCGGTACTAGCTATGCCGGCGGAGCCTCATCGCGCTATCTGTTGATGGGCTCGACACTCTTGCTGCTCATGGGTGGGCTTGTGATGGTCTACTCGGCCTCCTCGGTGGCCGACTACGTCAACTTCTCGGACAGCGCCTACCACTTCAAGCGTCACGCCATATCGATTCTCATAGGGGCCATCGCCCTGTTCGTGGCACAGGCGTTCGATTACCACAAACTCCGCAGAATGGCCTGGGCATTCTATTTCGGTTGTATCGCATCACTTGTCGCGGTTCTGCTCATCGGCGTGGGGAAGTTTGGCGCCCAGAGTTGGATCGATCTTGGCCCCACGACTATTCAGCCTTCGGAGTACGCCAAGCTCGCGTGCATCATGGTCACGGCAGTGCTGTTCTGTCAGCTCGAGGAGCGCACACTGCGCTTCAAGGACTTGTGGTCTAGGCTTGCTTTGTCCGTAGGCGGCGTGATCTTTCTTGTGATGCTTCAGCCCGACATGGGAACGACCATGTCCATTGTGCTGTCCGTCTATCTAGTATTACTGCTTGCGGGCGTTCGCTGGACTGTCCTGCTGGGCACGGCCACCGTGGGCATGGCGGGTGTCATGACCCTGATGTTCGCGGCTTCGTATCGAGCAGCTCGGATGCGAGCGTTCCTCAACCCGTGGGCCGATCCGCAGGGTTCGGGGTATCAGAGCATTCAAGCGATGCTCGCCTTCGGTTCCGGTGGCATCGATGGAGTTGGTCTTGGGCTGTCACGTCAGAAGTTCTTTTACCTACCGGCCGCGCATAACGATTTCATCTTCGCCATCATTGGTGAGGAGCTAGGCCTTCTTGGCACAGTCGCCGTGGTCGCGGCGTTCCTTGTGCTCACCTATGCAGGTATTCGGATCGCTTTGGGCACGCGTGACTTGTTCGGACGTCTCCTCGCGGGTGGTCTTGTGGCGATGATCGCTGTTCAGGCTGTCATGAACATGGCGGCGGTCACAGGGTTGATGCCGGTCACGGGCATTACGATGCCACTTGTGAGCTATGGTGGGTCTTCGATGACGTTCATGATGCTGTGCGTAGGCATCGTGCTCTCCGTATCCAAGTACGGCAGTCGCGGCGCACGCGTCGCTACTTCCGGTGTCACCAAGAAGGAGATCCCCGGTGCGCGTGATGATGAGCGGCGGCGGAACCGCAGGCCATATCTATCCAGCGTTGACGGTGGCAGAGGAACTGCGCGCCGAAGGGCGTGATGAGGTCCTGTTCGTGGGCACACCGGATGGACTGGAGGCCCGTCTCGTACCCGAGGCGGGCATCTCGTTCATCGGGATTCCCGCCAAGGGGTTCGATCGCTCACGGCCGCTGTCTCTCGTGGGCGCACTTCTTCAGTTGTTTGCTTCCACGCTTCGCGCTGTTCGAATTTTGCGCACGGAGAAGATTGATGTGGTGGCAGGCTTCGGCGGGTACGTATCGCTTCCGGTCGGTATTGCCGCCGTGCTGACCCAAACGCCGCTTGCCTTGCACGAGCAAAACTCCGTGCCCGGACTAGCGAACAAAGTGCTCTCCAGATGGGCCCAGTCCGTCGCTGTTACCTACGAGGCGTCCCGTGCGTATCTCAGGCACCCCGATCGCGTGACATGGACTGGCAATCCGGTGCGCGAATCCGTGTTGCGTGCGGACGCTTTGCAAGGGCGCCTAGATTTGGGAGTGCCGTATGATGCACCGCTACTGCTGGTCTTCGGCGGCAGCCGGGGTGCCAGGCATCTGAACCAGGTCGTAGTAGCTGCACGTGACGAGTGGCTGTCAGTCCCCGGATCAGCGGTCGTGCATATCGCCGGACGGGATGAGTGCGCGTCGGTCTCAGAGGCTCTGGAGGCGCTCGGAGGCGACGCAGATGGCCGCTATCGTGTGTTGGATTATGTGGACGGTATGGGTTCGCTCATGGCTGCCGCTGACCTGGTGGTGGCACGTGCCGGTGCGACGTCCATCGCCGAGATGACCTGTCTGGGCAAGGCATCGGTCCTAGTGCCATATCCCTACGCGACTGACGACCATCAGACCCTTAACGCGAAGGCACTGCAGGATGCGGGTGCCGCACTCGTGTTTGCGGACTCGCAGATAGATCGGCCAGAGTTCGTCGAGAAGGTTACGGAGCTGCTCACAGACGGTGGCACGCGTGCTACCATGGCTGCCGCATCATCCGCGCTCGGCAGACCGGACGCAGCCTTGCGCGTGGCCGACACGATTCGCGGCGTCTGCCGATAGACCCGGACATACAAAGGACTTCTCCAGCTAGGAGCTTCTGTGGGCGAAATAGACATACGGACCGGAGCGTCGACCCACTTCATCGGAATCGGTGGAGCGGGCATGAGCGGTATCGCTTTGGTGATGGCCCAACGTGGCCTTGCCGTCAGCGGATCGGACCTCAAAGCCTCTCGCTATACCCAGACTCTAGAAGCCGCATGTGTGAAAGTCGTAATCGGACATGCCGAGGAGAATATAGTAGACCCCTCGGTCGTGGTCGTCTCCTCGGCGATTAGACAGACGAATCCGGAGTACGCCGCGGCGACGGCCAAGGGACTTGAGATATGGCCGCGCGCCAAGATGCTGGCCCGACTTGCCGAGGACCGTGCAACGATAGCCGTCGCAGGCACCCACGGTAAGACCTCCACGAGTGCCATTGCGGCCACGATGCTGGCGGGTATGGGTCTGGACCCGACGTTTGTGGTGGGTGGCGAGGTTTCCGGATTCAATACCAACGCTCGAAACGGCTCAGGACCGCATTACGTGGTAGAGGCCGACGAGTCTGACGGTTCGTTTATCTACCTCGATCCCAAAGTTGCGATCGTGACAAACGTGGAGGCTGACCATCTCGACCATTACGGTTCGCTCGAAGCGATTGAGCGAACCTTCGTTGAGTTCATGTGCCGCGTCTCGGTCACAGGTGCACTCGTGTTGTGTGCCGATGACGCTCGGCTGCTCGAACTGGCGGCATCGTGTCCGGCCAGACAGGTCACCTACGGGTTTGCGGATGAAGCCATGGTTCGCTGCGAAATCCTGGGCCCATGCAAGTTGGGTTCTCGCTTCAGCGTGCGATTCCCGGACAGCACCACGATTGAGTCGAGCATCATAGTTCCGGGTGCGCACATGGTGGCGAATGCCACAGCCGCGCTTGCGACCGCCTGGGCTCTTGAGTTGGATGTCGTAGCCGCCGCCGCGGCACTGGCCAAATTCACTGGCGTGCGTCGGCGTTTCGATCTGGTGGGCGAGGCTGCGGGCGTGACCATCGTAGACGACTACGCGCATCATCCGACCGAGCTGAAAGCCACGGTCGGTGCGGCGAGGCAGTGTGGATACGGAAGAGTATGGGTGGTGTTCCAGCCGCATCGCTACTCGCGCACAGGCGCTTTTGCCAAGGAGTTTGGCGAGGCCTTCGTGGATGCGGATCACGTGGTGTTCATGGATGTGTACAGCGCAGGCGAGGTGCCGATTCCGGGTGTCAGCGGTAAGACTATTTTGGATGCCGTCCTGGAGCACGATGCTCGCGCACAGGTAGTCTATCTGCCACATCGCGCTGATCTCGTGCCGTTCCTCGTGTCCAAGCTGCACGCAGGTGACCTGCTCATGACCATGGGCGCGGGAGACGTCACCGCTGTAGGCCCTGAGCTGCTCCAGGCAATCATCGACGGCGAGGAGCAGCGCGGATGCCCGTAGGCGACGCATACGACGCCCTAAAGTCAGTTCTTGAAGGCCCAGTCAGGGCTAACGAGCCCATGGCGCGCCATACCACCTACCGGATAGGCGGGCCAGCGGCACTGTACGTGGTTGCCGACTCGGTCGCCGATCTCACGCGCACAATTCGCATCTGCAACGACCATGCGCTGGAATGGTCGATTCTCGGCAAGGGTTCCAACGTGCTTGTGGCCGACGCCGGGTACGCCGGGGTCGTAATCACCCTCGGTCGGGATTTTCGTAAGCACACCCTTGAGGGCGAGGAGCTGCGTGCAGGTGCAGGCGTCGTTCTCGCTCATCTGGTGCAGGATGCTTTTGCCCAAGGTCTGTCGGGCCTAGAGTTCGCGGTCGGAGTACCAGGCACGCTTGGAGGAGCACTGGCGATGAACGCCGGGTCTCGCGACGAATGGATCGGTGCGATTGTCGACACGGTAACTCTTCTGATTCCGGATGTCGGACTTGTTGCTTTGCGGGGTTCTGAGATCCCATGGGCATACCGACGCAGTGGGCTTTCGGCAAGGGGTATTATCGTTGAGAGCGTCTTAAGGATGCGGCAGGGTGACACCTTGCGAATCAGGCACGTCATGGAGGCGAGCCTCAAGCAAAGGCGCGTGTCTCAGCCCACGGGAATGCCGTGCGCTGGCAGCGTCTTCGTGAACCCCGATGGTGACTCTGCCGGCAGACTCATCGAGGCTTGCGGTCTCAAGGGCTTCCAGGTGGGCGGAGCGATTGTGTCCGATGTGCATGCG
>JAURYZ010000171.1 GCA_030653635.1 Coriobacteriia bacterium
CTCAGACAAGAAGATGGCGGTACCGACGGCCAGCGGCGTACCGAGCGCAAGTGCACCAAACATGACCAGCACCGACCCGTAGATCGGCGCGAGGATGCCGAACTTGCCCTGCGTCGCGCTCCATTCGCTGCCAGTAAGGAAGTTCCACACTCCGACCTCTGCGAACACTGGCCAACCGCGCACGCCGACGAATGCGAAGATCAGGACGACGCCGGCAACAGCTACGAACGCGCACAACAGGAAGATATTCTTGAGTGCGAGTTCCTTGACGTAGGTACCCCGCGACACGAGGCGCAGCGTGCCCTTGGGTTCCTCGGCAGGTGAGTTGCGCTGGCCGGGGGCCGGATGGCTTTCGAGGTCCTCGGACATCTACGCGGCTTTCTTGGGCACGGGCAGGAACCCGGCATCACGCACGACGCCTTGCTGCACCGTGTCGGACAAGATGAACTCGATGAACGCCGCAGCCAGACCATTGGGTTGGCCCTTGGTAAAGAAGTGCAAGGTCCGCTGGATGGGATACGTGCCATCTTCGACCGTGGCCGAAGAGGCTTCGATGCCGTCAATTCGGATTGCCTTGACTTCGTCGGTCACGAACCCGAGTGAGATGTAGCCTATAGCGCCCGGCGCCTGCGCCACGACCGAGCGAACCTGTCCGGTGCCTGGGAGCACCGCAGCGCCGCGGAAGAAGGGCTCTTCCTTCATGAGTATCTTGTAGAACGCCTCACGGGTCCCGCTGGCCTCATCACGATTCACGATGCCGATCGCGCGGTCGGGGCCGCCAAGCTCGCTCCAGTTGAGCGTCTTGCCCGAGAAAATATCACGCACCTGCTGGCTCGTGAGCCCATCGACGGGGTTGGAGGGACTGACGATGACCGCGATGGCGTCCAACGCAATCGGTGTATCAACAAGACTCAGATTACCTTCTGTGTCCTTGAGGTCGCGAGACGAGGTGCCGATGTCGGAGGTTCCCGCAGAAACGGACTCAATCCCCGCCGAGGAGCCCAAGCCAGACACGAGAATCTTCGTGTCGGCGTGCTCCTGCGTGAACATCTCACCTGAGACTTATGCGATAGGCAGGATCGTCGTCGAGCCCGAGACGATGATCTGCTGTGAATCGCCACCGCCACTTCTGCAACCTGCGACAGGTGCGAGAAGCAGGACGGATGCGAATATGCACACCAGCGCGCGGTGTGCGCGAGGAGTCAATCGGCGTGCTGTCTGCGGCCCGGGGAGCCGTCTTGTCATCTACTCGGCCTTCGTTATCGCGGCGAGCGCACCGTGTCTGCCGGTGACCGTGCTCGCTCTATACGAGAAGAAACGTTCAGCGTGATTGAACGTACATGCGTCGCATCCGGTCATCGCCTCTGGAATGACACCTGCTGCAAGCAGGCTCCGAGCGACAACGACCCCGAGATCGAGACGTGTATCAACCGCGCAGATGTTACCAAACTTGGATACGAATTGCGAAAGTAGCTTGCGGTCAACCGCATAACAGCACTCGTGGATATGAGGGCCGACGTATGCGAGCAATGAAGATGCCTCGACGCCGCACCGCAAGGCCAGTTCTGTGGCTGCCTTCTCGGGCAATGATGCGAGTGCGCCGCGCCACCCCGCGTGAACCACAGCGACAGCTCGCGGAGCCTCACATACGAGAACTATCGGTACGCAGTCGGCGTACAACATGAGCAAGGGGGTCTCGGGCGTCAAGGTCACCAGAACGTCCGACGCGGCGATGGGGCCTTGCCCTTTGGCCGCGAACGCGCCGAACCCGGCTTCGGCGTCGGTGACTTCGCGCACCGCTTCGCCGTGCACTTGCTGCGCCGTCACGAGTCGGTCACGCATCAAGGCGAGTCCAAGGGCCTCCACGAACCGGCTTCTATTCTCGTCCACATCGACCGGATCGTCCCCAACATGCCCCGCTAGGTTGAGCGATGCATACGGCGGCAAGCTCACCCCGCCAGAGCGCTCACTGAATCCAACTACGATCCCGCAACGATCCCGAAGGTGGGTGTCTGTGAGCACGCTCACAAACTCCGAGCGTAGCCTTGTGAGCTGGGGGCGATGACCCATCACTGTGCGTCTACCTGGCTTTCAATCAGGTTGCTTTATGCGAGTTTGTCGCAAATCTCTGGCAACAAGTGACAAGAATGGGCACACTCATTGTAGATGACGGTTGGAGCCTCTCGACCACATCGCTGAAAGAAGAAATGTGACTGCTAGGGAAGGGGGTGACCGTATGAAGCGGTCATCGAGATTCATCGCACTGGCGGCTTGGACTGCCGCCGCACTCTCGACCACTCCGGCGCTGGCTCAAAGTTCGCCGGAAGATGCTGCCGGCGCTGCGCTGGGCATAGGTATCCTGGCATGCTACGGAGTATTGTTCCTCGTACTTATGGCTTTCTTCATTTGGTGGATCATCTTGGTGATCGACCTGTTCAAGCGCGAGGAATACGAATTCCCGGGTTCGACCGGGAGCAGCAAGACCCTTTGGATTGTGATCATGCT
>JAURYZ010000174.1 GCA_030653635.1 Coriobacteriia bacterium
TCCAGGCTCGCTGTGACGGCGGTACCACCTGCAGGTGAGAGCTGAGGAATGCCCGCGCGATCGATCTCCTGGCGCATTGCCATGGTAGCGCCGGTGCCTGTGGCACCTATGATGGCTATGACTCCCTCTTTGTCGATGAGGCGAGTGGTCGCAGCGACTGCAGTATCAGGATCGGTGGCATCGTCCTCGAAGACTATCTCGATGGGGTGGCCATTGACTCCACCTGCTTCATTGATCTTCGCAACTTCCATTTCAAGCGTGTTGCGCTCTGGCGCACCGAGTCCTGCATACGTGCCGGTCTCGGACAGGACCGCCCCGATACGATAGGGCTCCTTGGCCTCTGCTGGCTTCTCGGAGGTTTCTTTGCCGCTTTCAGAACTGCACCCCACAAGCGGCACAGCCAACAAGACTGCGGTGATTAACAGAATCAGCACCTTGCGTGTGTTCACCATCATGTTCTTCCTCCCATAATGCTCCGTCATGCTGGTATCGTGCACCGACCGTCCCAGCCGAAGTATCAGTGCCGGGAACTGGAGTCCCGGCCCCCCTTGCTTTCAAAAGACCGCGTGCCCGCGCGGTCCGAAAGCGTCAGACAGAAGCAATTTCCTCGTGGGAGACCAAGCGCACCGGTTGGTCCTTGAGGAGCTGCAGCGCTCGATCAGCGTCTCCGACGTTGATGACTACGTAAGTCGAGATAAGCGAGTAGACATACTCGATGTTGACTCCTGCGTCTGAGACGACTTTGAGGACACTGGCCAATCCGCCCGGCTTGTCGGGAAGATCGATGCAGATGACCTCGTTTTCCTTGACCGTGAATCCAGCTTGTCTGAGTGCAGTCATGCCTACTTCAGGTTTGTCGACGACCAAGCGCAGAATCCCGAACTCTGCGTTGTCCGACACCGAGAAGCCGCGAATATTCACCGCAGCCTCACCGAGAATGTCTGTAACCTCGCTTACGCGACCCGCCTTGTTCTCAATAAACACCGACAACTGCTGGACCTTCATAGCATGCACTCCCCTTCGATACAGGCCTTGCGACCCAGGCGAAACGCGCGCAGGTTAACCTCCACAGTATGCGAGGGAACCCTCGCAGAAATGACATCGATCCAAAGCTCTTCGGCGAACTCAAGTCCGGCGGAAAGGGCACCCATCAGCACCACATTGGCTGATTTGGGACTGCCGGCCTCGCATGCGAGTTCCTCGGCGTCCAAGAAAACAGCTCCCTCGTTCTGTAGCTGACCCTCCAACCCTTCTGGTGAGGGCACGGCGCCTATCAGGACAGGCATCGGATCGATGGTCCTCGTGTTCACCAAGAGCCTGCCCCCGGGACGCACATAGCGTAGCGTCCGTGCGGCTTCGATGAGCTCGAATGCTACTAGGTGATCCGCATAGCCCAAGTCCGTGAGTGGCGAGTGAACCACGTCGCCGAAGCGTACCGTGGTGTCGACGGAGCCACCGCGTTGAGCCATGCCGTGCACCTCAGAGAGTTTCACGTCCAAGCCAGCGGCAGCGGCGACCTTGGCAAGAACGTCCGCGGCTAGGATCGTGCCTTGTCCTCCGACCCCGGCGAGCACGACTGTGGTGGTCATCAGACGCCTCCGATCTCGCAGGCTTCGCCTGCAGGCACAATTGCGTCGAACTTGCAGACCTGCACGCAGTCACCGCAGCCGACGCAGACCGTGATGTCGGTCGCAGCGATACCGGTTGAAGTCTTTGAAATGGCCGGGCAGCCGAGCTTGATGCATGCGCCGCACGCGGTGCATGCCTCTTCGTCGACAGCGTAGGGCTGCTCCTTCTCGCGTATCAGTAGCGCGCATGGCGCGCAAAACACGATTACCGACAACTGGTCGCGGCCAATCTCCTCGGCAATCGTGGAGCCGACGGCTTCCAGGTCATGTGGATCGACTGTGCGAACATGATCGATGCCCATCGACGCACACAGCGCCTCAATGTCGATCTGCCTGTTCTGCTCGCCCATCAGAGTCAGACCCATCATGGGGTTACCCTGATGTCCCGTCATCGCGGTGATTCTGTTATCTAGGATGAGTACCGTGCCGGCGCCACCGTTGTAGGCTATGTGAGCCAGTCCGGTAATGCCTGAATGTGCGAAGGTGGAATCTCCGATGACGGCTACGATCGGCCGTCCAGCCTTCCCCTGCCCGGCAAGTGCCATGCCGTGAGCCATTCCGATGCCTGCACCCATGCACACGCAAGAATCCATGGCCGAAAGCGGAGGAAGCGCACCTAGCGTATAGCAGCCAATGTCTCCTGTAACTATGGCTTTGGCCTTCCGAAGAGCGTGGAAGACCGACCTGTGCGGGCAGCCCGGGCACATCAGTGGCGGACGCGGCGGTAAATCCGCAATCAAAGCCCGGGTCGAAGGCAGCGTGCCTCCAAACGCGGCGGCTACCTTTGCGGGAGACAGTTCACCTTCGATTGGAACCGAGACATCGGCGACATCGATGCCCATGGCCCTCAGATGAGTCTTGAGATACGGATCGGCTTCCTCGACCACTGCCAGACGGTCCACCGAGGCGGCAAACTCGACGAGCGCTCGTTCGTTCAGTGGATACGACATGACTACCTTGTATACGCTGGCGTTGGGCAGCGCCTCACGGACGTACTCGTAGCACACGCCCGATGTCACGATGCCAAGCTCGGTCGATCCCATCTCCACGCGATCGGGGCCATCGGTCGCATTCCACTTTGCCAGCCGATCGATTCTTTCGTTTAGGGAAGTGCAACGGCAGCGTGCATTGGAGGGAAGCATGACCCATTTAGCAGGGTCGCTGAGGAACGGGGCTGGGGCCTCGCTCAGCACGCGCTCCCCCACCTCGACAAGGCCCTTGGAGTGGGAGATTCGCGTAGTGGAACGAACGATCACTGGAACATCGAAGCGCTCCGAGATCTCAAAGGCCGATTTGGTAAATTCCAGAGCCTCGTGCGAATCCGCGGGTTCCAGTACTGGAACGTGCGCGAAGGGACCCCAGTTCCTGGAGTCCTGCTCGTTTTGCGAGGAGTGCATTCCCGGATCGTCGGCGATGAGTATCACGATGCCACCACCGACACCGGTATAGGCGAGCGTAAACAACGGATCTGCTGCCACATTCATGCCGACATGCTTCATGGTGACCAAGACCCGGGCCCCGCCCATGCTCACACCGGCGGCCACTTCCAAGGCTACCTTCTCGTTGGGAGCCCACTCGCAGTGCACATCACTCATGCGTGTGAGGTTTTCCAGCGTCTCGGTGGAGGGTGTTCCGGGATAGCCAACCCCGACAGACACGCCAGCTTCCCACGCTCCCCGGGCGACGGCTTCATTGCCTGAAAGCAGTGTGCGCGACACGAGTCCCCTTCCAGTGCGACAACATGTATCCCCCCGACCCGATTCGGACCGAGGAATTGCAGGAATGATACCACACGGAATGCACAGAAAAGGGCAGGTGGACTGAGGGACGTTATGCATCCTAATGATTAGGGAAGCTGTCAGCTCTCGGTGGTGTCAGTATCGAACCGCCCCGACATAATCGCCCTTGTTGGATATGCGCTCAGTCAGAGACGAGACCGTGACTAGCTGGCCTGTCGCCGGTGCGTGGACGTAGTTGCCATCTCCAACATAGATGCCGACGTGGTGGACCTTGTTAGCGTCGCCGCCGTATCCAAAGAACACAAGGTCACCAGGCACGAGCACATCCAAGTTATCGGGCGGAATATAGGATCCGGATCGGAACTGGGATCTGCTCGTACGAGGAATGGAAATGCCCAATTGGGCATAGCAGTACCTAGTCAGGCCCGAGCAATCAAACCCCGAAGGTGTGGTGCCTCCCCACAAATATGGAACCTGGCCGACGAATGCGAGTGCCACAGTGACCACCTCAGGGTAGCCTGCACCAAGGTTCCCGCCGGCCGGAGGGGTGTTCTTGGTGCCGGATGCAGTTCG
>JAURYZ010000186.1 GCA_030653635.1 Coriobacteriia bacterium
GCCACCAACATGATCGAGGAGGCGATGATTCTTGCGAACGAGGTCGTCGCCGGCCACATGACCGAGGCCAAGGCCCCCATGGTCTATCGCATCCACGAGGACCCGGATGCCGATGCGCTCGGTCAGGTCGCGGTCATCCTCAAGGAGTTCGATTACCCGATCCAGGATATCCACGGCGCCACTCCGGCGACGTTTCAAAAGATCATCAAGTTCGCGCACGACCGCCCGGAGCGACTGCTCATCAACTCGCTCATGCTCCGCGCGATGCAAAGAGCCCGCTACACCGACTTCATCGCGCCGCACTTTGGGCTGGCGAGCGACGCGTACTGCCACTTCACGAGCCCCATCAGGCGCTATCCGGACCTGCTCGTACATCGCTTGCTCGCCGCCCAGCTGGCGGGTACGCTCGATCGGCTGCCCACCTCGGCCATGGCCACCGAGCTCGAATGGCTTGCTGACCACTGCTCTGTGATGGAGCGCGAGGCGGAGTCGGCCGAGAACGACTCGGTTCGCATCAAACTTGCCGAACTCATGGCTGAGCACATCGGCGAGGAGTTTGAGGGCATCATCACAGGCGTGCATTCATTCGGGTTGTTCCTCCAGCTCGACAACACCGCCGAGGGGTTGGTCCATGTGCGCTCGCTGCGCGACGACTTCTACGAGTACGACGCTGAGCGTTTCATGCTCGTTGGCGCTGACCGGGGCCACATGTACCGGCTTGGCGGACGCCTCAAAGTGCGCATCTTGAACGTGAGCGTCGCCGAGGGGCGCATCGACTTGGAGATCGCATGATCTCACTCCAGGTACTGGCCGCTGGGTAGGGTAGAATCGGGAATAGGTTAGTCCTGGGGCGGGGCTTGGACTCCCCTCCGCAAAGGTATTCCGTGCAACAGGAGGGGAGCGTTCATGATGACGCATGCACTTTGGCACATCTCGAGAGGCGTGAAGGGCACGCGGAATCGTCGGGGAGGTGTGCGGGTCCGCCTGGATCTTGGTGGCCTCAGCAGATTCCTTTTCTCACCTCTGCTCGTCGTGATGCTGCTCGTCCCGGGCATCGCTCCCGCTACTGCGTCTGATGTTCCGGCTACCACGCGGCCCGCACCATCGGCCCAGCGACTCGCGACAGGCGATGGACACACCCTCCAGATCAGAAGTGACGGCACGCTGTGGTCGTGGGGATACAACAACCACGGCCAGCTAGGTCTCGGCGACACTACGAACCGCATGCTCCCTTCGCAGATCGGGGCCGATACCGACTGGGTTTCAGTCGCGGCCGGTGGATCGGGGCAGTCTCTCGCGCTCAAGAGCGATGGCACGCTATGGGCGTGGGGTTGGAACGGCACAGGTCAGCTGGGCTTGGGTGATCTAGACGATCGCTACGTGCCGGTGCAGCTCGGGAGCCGTACCGACTGGGTGTCGATCGACACCGGCATGTACCACTCATTGGCCATCAGAAGCGACGGCACGCTGTGGGCGTGGGGCTACAACCTAAAGGGGGAGTTGGGCGACGGCTCCACGACCATGCGCACCAGCCCCGTCCAGGTCTCAGGTACCGATTGGGTCTCGGTCAAACCCGGGTTCTTCTACACACTGGGACTCAAGAGCGACGGCACGCTGTGGGCGTGGGGTCTCAATGGCAGCGGGCAGCTGGGTCTCGGCGACACTGTGGATCGCCATGCTCCTACGCAAGTGGGGGGCACAGGGTGGACCTCCACCGCGGCCGGTCAGAGTCACTCACTTGCAGTACAGGGCGACGGTACGCTTTGGTCGTGGGGCGACAACGCCAACGGCCAACTAGGCCTTAATGACACGTCGCCCCGGTCCGCGCCTGCGCAGGTCGCTGGTACGGGCTGGGTATCTGTTGCGGCAGGATCTAGCCACACCCTCGCCACCAGGAGTGACGGGACGCTTTGGGGCTGGGGTTTGAACTACGCCGGCAACCTGGGTCTCGGCGATTTGGGCGACCGCTGGTCCCCGACGCGAGTCGGGTTCTCGGCCGACTGGATCACGGTCGATGCGGGTGCGAACCACTCCGCCGCTCTCAAGGGCGATGGTGCACTGTGGGTATGGGGCTACAACTTCGACGACTGGCTCGGCCTCGGCAATGTCGAGGACCGTGTTCAGATCCCAAAGCAGATCACTCCCGCCGCCGACTGGACGCAGGTGGATGGAGGCGCCTTCCACGCGGTGGCGATCAGGTCGGATGGCACGCTGTGGTCGTGGGGCCTCGGCGGTGGGGATGGGAGTCCTCTCGGCCACGGCGACCAGACGATGCGGCTAAACCCAACACGGGTCGGGTCGGACTCTAGTTGGGTTTCCGTCTCGGCGGGTGAATATTTCTCCTCGGCTGTCAAAGCGGACGGCACGCTGTGGGCCTGGGGCACCAACTACTATGGGCAGTTCGGCAATGGGGACTCTGGCTGGCTCGCCCAGAGCACCGTTCCTGTCAGGGCTGGCACAGATAACGATTGGGTCGCCGTTTCAGCCGGGAAGTGGCACACGCTCGCCCTGAAGGCTAATGGAACGCTATGGAGTACGGGGCGAAACACCTCCGCCCAACTCGGTCTCGGGGATAGCGGGCAGCGTGCAGTATTCACTCAGGTCGGCACTGATACCGACTGGGCCCAGTTGAGTGCCGGCAACGTCCACTCGATGGCGCGCAAGACCGATGGTTCGCTCTGGAGCTGGGGCGCGAACTACAACGGTGAGGGCGGACAGCCGGTGCCGTCCGCCTACAGCGTTCCCACGCGCGTTGGCAACAGTACTGACTGGGAGTCGGTCTACGCTGGCGGCCAACACACCCTGGGTATCAAGACCGACGGCACTCTGTGGGCTTGGGGAGACAACTCGAAGGGACAGACCGGTACCGGCTTTGGTGGAGCGACGATCAGGCAGGTCGGCACCGACTCCGATTGGGCTTCAGTAGCGGCGGGCGAGATGTTCTCGGTCGCTTCCAAGACCGACGGCAGCGCGTTTGGATGGGGATTCAACGCGGCCGGCATGGTGGGCGACGGCTCGGGTGTCGACCAGAGCGCTCCGGTTGCGATAGGCGGCCACAACGACTTCGCTCGTGTGTTCGCGGGCATGCAGTTCGCGTTCGGAGCGAAAGCCGACGGGTCGCTGTTCGCTTGGGGAGACAACCAAGCGGGCGCGCTCGGTGATGGCACGCAGACGGCCCGCTTCAGCCCGCGTTTCGTGGCAAGTGGGCGGGCACTCGGCAAGGGAGGCGTCTTCCCTGTCATGTCTTCCGGCGCGTCGCATACGCTCGGCATCAAGAGCGATGGCACGCTGTGGTCGTGGGGTACCAACAACTACGGCAAGCTGGGTCTTGGAGATAAGGTGCTTCGCACCACCCCCGTGCAAGTCGTGGGCGCTAACGACTGGGTCTCGGTCTCCTCGGGACAGAATCACTCACTCGCGATCAAGAGCGACGGGTCGCTCTGGGGCTGGGGCCTGAATGACCAGGGGCAAGCCGGTCTCGGTGGGACGTACGAGGTTTTGAGTCCCACCCGGGTGGGGGGCGCCACGGACTGGGTGTCTGTCTCTGCCGGGAACACCCACACGCTCGCTACAAAGGGCGACGGCACGCTGTGGGCCTGGGGCAATGGGGGTTATGGTCGCCTTGGTCTTGGCACTGTGGATGACAGCACCGTACCCGTGCAGGTCGGGACCGAGACCGACTGGAAGTCGGTTTCGGTCGGAGGCGCGCATTCCCTGGCTGCCAAGAGCGACGGCACGCTGTGGGCCTGCGGCTACAACTTCTTTGGGCAGCTCGGCCTTGGCGACACCACCGACCGTTTGGACTTCACGCAGGTCGGCGGAGCTACGAACTGGTTGACGGTCTCCACTGGCGCCATGCACTCGGCGGCAATCGACAGCGACGGTGTGCTGTGGGCATGGGGCTACAACCACGCCGGCCAGCTCGGCCTGGGCGATAAGGTCCAGCGCACGAGTCCGGTGCCTGTGGGAGCAGACACCGACTGGACTTCGGTCTCGATGAGTTTCGGCCACACCCTTGGCATCAAGAGCAATGGGACGCTGTGGGCCTGGGGCGCCAACGACAGTGGCCAGCTCGGTTTGGGGACTACCGATGAGTCCCTCACGCCCACGCGGGTGTCCGACGCGAGTGACTGGGTATCCGTCTCTGCCGGGACCAGCCACACGCTTGCCACAAAGGACGACGGTACGCTGTGGGCTTGGGGCAACAACGACGGTGGACAGCTCGGCCTGGTCGACGTTGCGCAGCGCACGAGCCCGGTCGGTACCTTCGCGCCTGGTGATGTCGTGACGCCTCGTGTGCTCGCGATACGCTCTACCACACATCCGTTCGCGCGCGGGGTGGACGACTTCTCGGCTAGGGTGTTCGCTCTCGACAGTGAGTCGGCGGTGCGCGGCTTCTCGTGGACGATCGACCAGATCGCCGATACCGTACCCGATTCTGATCTCGAGTCCATCGGCACGAGTGCGACTGCCGAGGCCACAGGACTGGCACTCGGGACCTGGTATCTGCATGTCCGTGTCCAAGATCTCGGCTACAACTGGAGCGAGACGACACACGTGAGCTTCACGGTGTTGAGTCCCGCACCGGATGCGGTTGATGATGGCTACGCAACGAACGAGGATACGGTGCTGGTGGTGCCGACACGGGGCGTACTCGACAACGACACCGACTTCGACACCCCTGGTGACGAGCTCACTGCTATCAAGGTCACCGATCCGGCGCACGGCACGGTGGCGCTTGCCGCGGGCGGTGGGTTCACCTACACGCCGGACCACGATTGGAGCGGCGAGGATCTCTTCACCTACAAGGTGAGCGATGGCACGACCGAATCCGCACCGGCAACAGTCACCATTGCCGTCGAGCCGGTCAACGACGCACCGATCGCGGTCGTCGATGCCTATACGACCGCCGAGGACACCCCGCTTGTCGTAGCAGCTCCCGGCGTGCTTTCCAGCGACACCGATGCCGATGACGACGACCTCACGGCGATCAAGGTCACCGGTCCGGCGCACGGCGCTCTCTCGCTTGCAGCGAACGGCGCCTTCACCTACACCCCCGTGGCCGACTACAACGGCTCCGACAGCTTCACCTACAAGGCCAACGACGGCACGGCCGACTCCAACGTGGTCGCCGTGACCCTGACCGTCACGCCCGTCGACGACCTGCCCCCGATCATCCCCATCGAGGGTGCCACCCGCTTCGACACTGCGGTGGACGCCTCCGCCGAGGCGTATCCTGACGGGCTTGACCCAGCGGGTGCCAAGACGGTCGTGATCGCCACGGGCCGCAACTGGCCCGACGCACTGGGCGGCTCTTCGCTCGCGGGTGCGCTCGACGGCCCGATCCTGCTTGTCGACACAGGCGCCGTCCCGGCCGCGGTGAGCGCCGAGATCACGCGCCTGAAGGCCGACAAGGCCATCATCTTAGGCGGCACGGCCGCAGTCTCCGGTGCGGTCGAGGCTGCCTTGAGAACCCAGCTGGGCATCACGGATGTCACCCGCGTCTTTGGTACGAACCGCTACGAGACCGCGGACAAGATCGCCGCTCGTGTCATCGCCGAGCAAGGCGCGGGCTACGACGGTACCGCGTTCGTAGCCACGGGCGGCAACTTCCCTGACGCGCTCGGTGCGGCTCCGCTCGCTGCGGCAAACGCATGGCCGCTCTATCTGGTCAATCCCGCAAGCGGGCTTTCCGCCGCCACCAAGGCCGCGATGGACGGAGTCGACACCGTACTCGTGCTCGGCGGTACCGCTGTCGTCTTGCCAGCCGTCGAGACCTATCTCAACACCATCTACGGGGACGCAAACGTGACGCGTCTGGCCGGAGCCGACCGCTACGACACCGCCGCCAAGATCGCCACCTGGGGCGTGGATCACGCAGGTCTGGGCTGTAACCGAGTGGCGATCGCCACCGGCATCAACTACCCCGACGCGCTTGCCGGCGGGGTGCTGCAGGGCAAGGTCGGCTCCGTCATGCTGCTCACCAAGCCCGAAGCACTCAACGCTTTCACGAAGGCGGCGCTGACCGCCCACAAGGCCGACATCACGACCGTGACGTTCTTCGGCGGGACCGGTGCGCTGCCGCAGGTCGTGCGCAACCAGGTGATCGCGGCGCTGGAGTAGCGGCTGGGGTTTCTCTGTCCACCTAGACTCCGAGGGCGGGATCGACTAGATCCCGCCCTCTCCGTTCTCCCGAAGCACCGCGCATTCGCGTTGTACTCGCCGTGATACTCGTCACAGCGCGAATGGGTTCTCTCTGGGCTTCGAGCGCCTCCATCGAAGGTCAGACACCCCTGGTGGAGGTGAGTGTGCCGGTCGGGCAGGCGAGGACGTTCTCAGTCGATGCGCTTGCGGAGTTCGGAGATGGAAACGGCTCACCGGGTGAGGGCGGCGCAGACCCCGGTGTGGCATTCCTTGCCTCGGCAGTCGGAGTCGAGTCGGCTAAGTCCGGACCGGTGACGGTGGTCGTAGTCGCTTCGCTCGATTCGGTCCGCCAGCTGGTGGACCTTCTCGTGCCGCGTCTGGCCTTCGGGCTGCCACTGATCTTGCTCATCGTTGGTTTGACGGTGTGGGCCATCACGGCATGGGCCCTGCGACCGGTCGATGCCATACGCAGTGAGGCGGAGGCGATCTCAGCGAGTTCTTTGGAGCGTCGCGTTCCGGAGCCGGCCACATCCGACGAGATCGGAAGGCTGGCCGAGACCATGAATCGCATGTTGGATCGTCTGGAGCCGGCCGCACTCATGCAACGTAGGTTCGTGTCGGACGCTTCCCACGAGCTCAAGAGTCCAGTAGCTGCGATCCGGACGATGCTCGACGTAGCTCGGCGTGAACATCCAAGTGACATGGATGGCTTTCTAGACGATCTGAGTGCCGAGGATCTGCGCCTGGAGCATCTCGTGAACGACCTGCTGGTTCTGGCGCGTTTCGATGAACGCTCAGCTGTTGTCCGCGCTGTCGATGTGGACTTCGATGATGTGGTGCTCGCCGAGATGGCATCGTTGGCGAGAACCTCAGCTATCTTTGTCGATGTCTCGGCGCTTCATCCTGTCCGCCTCAAAGCGGTGCCCGGCAGCCTTGAGTCGCTCGTGCGCAATCTGCTGGAGAACGCTGCGCATCACGCCTCATCTTCGGTACACGTTGAGCTTGAGATCGCTCATCAGCGTGCGCTGTTCATACACGGGACGCGACAAGATCAGATCGAGCGTCCCGCCCTCACGCTCCTTGCGGATGGTAGTGAACCCCAGGATCATCGCCAGGAGCGCACCTATCATCGCAAGGTAGTTGATGAAGTTCTTGGAGACCGCGATGGGATTGAGCGATGGCATCGGGGGAATATGCGTGGCTACAGAACGGGAACCAGGCGCTTTCACGTTCTTTCTGCTCGCGATGCT
>JAURYZ010000190.1 GCA_030653635.1 Coriobacteriia bacterium
CGCATCGACAACCCACGCCACCAACCCCCGCCCGGCGATCAGGAGAACGCCTTTTAACCGGCTCTGAGGATCGATTCCAGCTCCGTCCCGCCCGGCTAACACCACCGCGTCGACCGTCACCAAACCTCCCACACCCTTTGAACCTCAACCCGCGCGCTTTGCATACGGGTAACCATACCCCACCAGCCCCGCTCGCACGCGGACGACGTCACCTCGCGGGCGGCCGCGTCGCTCGCACAAAGCGCGAACACCGCCGAACCGCTGCCACACATCGCGGCGCCATGCACGCCCGGCGCAGCTTGGCACAATGCTATCGCGTCAGCGACGGCAGGAGCCAGCCCGAGGGCCGCATCCGTCATGTTGTTGTAGAGTGCGGCGCCCAGCATCTGCGCCGAACCCCGCTCCAGTGCCTCGATGACGGCTTCCGGACCGGGCACCGTGGCCTGGGACAGCCCGTCAAACGCCCTGTACGCCTCCACGGTCGATATGGCGACCGGTGGCCGTATCAGTGCCACAGGAAGCTCCAGCGCGGGCACTGAACGCGCCCTGCGGTCACCACGACCGTCGTAGAGTGCCGCACCGCCATCCAAGAAGAATGGCACGTCGGCCCCGAGAGCGGCAGCGACTGAGAGCATGGTCTTCTCGTGGCCCTTCAGATTCCATAGATGCGCCATGCCGAGGAGAACCGCCGCCGCATCGGAGCTTCCGCCACCGAGGCCGGCCGCGTGCGGCACGCGCTTCGAAAGCTCGATGGCGACATCCGCTTCGCGCCCCAGTGCCGCAGCAAAAGCCTGCGCGGCACGGTATGCGAGGTTCTCGTGTTCTGGTATGCCAAGGTCGGCATCGCTTGCAAGCGAGAGGGAGTCGGCGGGGCGCATGACAATCTCGTCACCGAACTTGAGCGCATGAAGGATTGTGGTCACATCGTGATACCCGTCCGGGCGCGAGGCGCCGACGGCGAGGTACAGATTGATCTTGGCGGATGCGGTGATTCGGATCGGGCCGAGCGCCATCGCGCTTTCCTCCCCAAGAAATCGGCGCGAGGTAAGTGCTACCCCGCGCCGACCGGTTCCAATGTCTAACTACCTAATTGAGCCAAGGCAAAACGTTCTCTCCGCTTTCACAGTGCGTGAGTTCGACCGTTCCGGTCAAAACATCGACGTAGCTGTACGAGACCCTGGCAGTCCGCTCACGCTTCTCCTCGACCTTCACCACGAACAATGAGGGGTGAGTCTGCTCGAGGACACCCTCGCGCTCCACGATCTTGGAACGACCCATGTTCGCCTTCAGACGCATCCTCGTACCCATGAGCGCTGCAAGGTCTTCACGAATCCGTCCAACGATCTGGGCCTGCTGGGCAACATCCATACACATCCTCCTTAGACGCAAGAGGAGAGTATAGCTCATGAGCAGGTAAAACTCAAGGTAGAAGGCCCTGTCGGTGCAGTTCGGCGCCCAGAATCAGAAACTCCTCGACAGACAGGGTCTCTGCCCTGCGCAAGCCGTCAATATCGGCAGCGCAGAGCGCCGGCTCCAGCGCACCCTCCGGCAACGCGAGACTCGAGCGCAAAGAGTTGCGCAGTGTCTTTCGGCGCTGCGCGAATGCCGCGTTCGCGGTCTTGGAGGCCGCCATGATAATCTCCGGAGCCTCGCTTCGCGCCACACGCTCAAGGCGTACGACCGAGCTGTCAACGCGAGGTGGCGGCATGAAGCAGGAGCGTGGGACCGCAAAACGTCCCGCAGGCCGGGCCAGCAGTTGCAGTTTGACGCTGTACGAGCCGTAGTCCTTGGTTCCCGGGACCGCGATCATGCGTGAAGCGACCTCCGCCTGCACCATGATCGTCGCGGACTCAAGCGACGCGAGCTCTTGAAAGTAGCGCAGCACCACGGTCGCGGCCACGCCGTAGGGCAAGTTGGCGACGAGAGTGCTCGGCGGTCCGCCGGGGCCTGCAAGCGCTTCCATGTCAACACTCACCGCATCGGCCACTATGAGGCTCAGATTCCCGCATTCCTCGGCAATCGAGGTAAGTTGCGGTCCGAGTCGCTCATCACGCTCCACGGCCACCACATGGGCTGCTAAGCCGCATAGGGCGACCGTGAGGGTGCCTATCCCCGGACCGATCTCGAGGACAGAGGTGCTCGAGTCAAGATCGGCTAGGGCTAGGATGCGTCCGACGATGTTGTCGTCGACCAGGAAGTGCTGACCCAGCGATTTGCGCGTGGACAGCCCACGAGCATCGAGCACTGAAAGTGTCGCCGAGGGGGACGCAAGTCTCGAGTAGGCCATGGGCGGCGCGGCCTACGGCAGGATCGTGATGGTCACGGTGCGGCGGCCCCACTTGATGGCCTCGGCGCCGGTATCGAAACACACGTCGATCTTGTTGCCGTTGATCGCGCCACCGGTATCTGCGGCGATTGCATAGCCGTAGCCGGGGACGTAGACCTTGGTGCCCAGTGGAATCACATCGGGGTCCACTGCGATGATGCCGTAGCCTGCGCGAGCTCCGGTGGCGGTGCGGAAGTCCACGCCGTCGACTCCGGGAGCATAGGCAGTCGTCATGACGACGAGTTGACGGCCACCCTTGGGTGCCGCGGCGATGATACGGCTGCGCGTCGGCTGTTTGGTTGAGCGCTTGGTGCCTACAGAGACGACCTCGTCGATGGGAGCCGTGAGCACACGCTCGGCCTTAAGCGTCTTGGAGCCGGCGATTACGTCCATGACGAGGACCTGGAAGACGCGCACGCTTTTGCCCGCGACGCCCTGGGTCGCGACGACACGCTTACCGTACTCGAGATTCGCGTCGTTTTGGCTCACAACCTTGAATGGCACTTCGAAGTTCTCCTCGACGATGCGAACATATACATCGCGAGCGG
>JAURYZ010000191.1 GCA_030653635.1 Coriobacteriia bacterium
TGGGCACGCGATCGAAAAGGTTGCGGGCTACGGCGTGTATTCTCACGGCGCTGCCGTGGCAGAGGGCATGCGCTTCGCTGCGAGACTTGCGCAACGCGTCGCCGGAGTGCCCGAGGAGTTCGTCTTGCGCCAAACTGAGTTGCTGGACGCGCTAGGGTTGGGTCCTATCCTCGGCGAAATAGACACTGATGGGCTACGCTTGGCTATGTCATCGGACAAGAAGTCACGCGGTGGAACGCCGAGATTCGTCTTGGCGACAGCCCCAGGGCGGTTCACCGTGACACCTGTGAGTGAGGCCATTCTGACCGAGGAACTGCGCGCTTGGGCGTGCGATAGGGGGTAGACGTGATGATACGGATCTTTGTGCTGAGCGGGCCCAACCTCAATCTTCTGGGGGCTCGTGAGCCTGACGTGTACGGCTCAACGACACTGAACGACATAGAGGTCATGGTGACATCCGCCGCGGCGGAGCTACTCGCTGATGTGGGTTTCTTCCAGTCCAATCACGAGGGCGCGCTCATTGACGCTTTGCAGCAGGCCGTCGGTCATTACGATGCGGTCGTGATCAACCCCGGAGCATTCACTCACTACTCGTATGCGATCCGTGATGCAGTAGCGGCGATAGAGATCCCAGTTATCGAGATTCACCTGAGTAACATCTCCGCTCGCGAACAGTTCCGGCAGCACAGTGTTATCGCACCGGCCTGTGTTGGCCAAATTGCTGGTTTCGGGCCTGAGGCCTACGTTCTTGGAGTGGCTGCGGCCGTGAAGACTGTGGAGGCATCGCGATGATCGCCGACCGCCGAGTGTCGGCGTTGCGCCGTCGTCTTGGGGATTCAGGACTCTCGGCAATACTCGTGTCCGGCATCGCCAATGTGCGCTACCTGACCGGATTTGAGGACGTCTTTGACGGCGAGGCCAATGTGGCACTCGTGCTCACCGATCAGGTCGCACGGCTCTATACCGACTCTCGGTACTCCGAAGCGTGTGAGATCGCCGCTGACGGCACACCGTGGCGCGTACATGTCCCGAAGGAGTCGGTCTACACCGAGTTGTGTAACGACCTTGATGCTGATGGGCTCAAGGGGCTGGCTATCGAAGCTTCCGTTCCGTACGGCCGCTTCAAGTTCATTTCGGAGAAGTTCGGGGGCCGGGTAGAGGTCGTCGACCAGTGGGTCGAGGAGATCCGTCGGACCAAGGAGTCCGGAGAGATCGAACGCATGGCCGCTGCAGCAGAACTGGCCGATCGCGCTTTTGGCCACATCCTTGATAGGCTGGTTCCGGGTGTCACGGAGGCCCAGATTGCTTTGGAGCTCGAGGTTCACATGCGTTCTCACGGATCAGAGGGCGTGGCTTTCGAGCCGCTAGTGGCAAGCGGACCCAACTCCTCTAGACCACATGCGCGAGTCTCATCTCGACCGCTTGAGGCAGGCGATCTGGTGACCATGGATTTCGGCGCGCGAGTGAGGGGCTACTGCTCAGACATGACAAGGACGGTAGTCATGGGAGCGGCCACTCCTCGGCAGGCGGAAATATATGCTGCCGTGCTTGATGCGCAGGTTTCCGCCATCGATGCGGTCAAATCCGGTGTGCCAGGATTGAAGATCGATGCGGTGGCCCGAGATCTTTTGACCGAACGAGGGTTCGGAGAGTACTTCGGGCACGGACTGGGCCATGGCGTCGGCCTCGACGTGCACGAGCTGCCGTCGGTTTCGAGTAGGGCGCGGGAGTCCGTGTTGGCCGGAGCGGTCATCACCATCGAGCCTGGCGTTTACGTCCCGGGCTTCGGCGGTGTTAGAATCGAGGACCTGGTGCTTGTGGAGGACGGCGGATGTCGTGTACTGTCATGCGCTCCGAAGCACCTGATACAGATCTAACGAAAGGGCTTATCGGATGAGTGTCTCTACTCCAAACTTCAAGAACGGCATGTGCATCCTTTATGAGGGCAAGCGCTGGGTCATCGTGGACTTCCAGCACGTCAAGCCCGGCAAAGGTGGCGCATTCGTGCGCACCAAACTCAAGGAACTCGAGTCAGGACGCGTGGTCGACTACACCTTCCGTGCGGGCGAAAAGTTCGAGGACGTGCGCATCGAGACTAAGAAGATGCAGTACCTCTACAACGATGGCGACACCTTCTATTTTATGGACAATACCAGCTACGAGCAGGTCGAACTCAACGCAGAATTCGTCGGAGACCAGGCCAAGTGGCTCAAGGACAACGATGAGGTCGAGGTGCTGACAGCTGATGGTGAGTACATGGGCGTCGAGCCACCGATGTTCGTGGAGCTTAGTGTCACCGAGACCGATCCTGGCTTCAAGGGCGACACTGTCCAAGGCGGCACGAAGCCAGCGACTCTAGAGTCCGGTGCTGTGGTTCAGGTACCCATGTTCGTGGAAACCGGCGATACGCTCAGGGTTGATACACGCGACGGTCGCTACATCACGCGCGTTTAGCTTCACGCGCGTCTAGCTTCGAATTCATCCAATTCCTTGCCGTTCGGTACTCTTGCGACCGGCAATCGTCGTATATACTATCCAGACCGAAACGGAACGCGGGTACGGCCGCGCCGGTATCGCACACCCCCGACACGGGAGGAGCACGGCATGCGACCAATTCACATAACAGACACCACGCTGAGGGATGCGCACCAGTCGCTCTGGGCGACGCGCATGCAGATGGCGGATATGCTGCCCATCCTTCCCAAGATGGACAGCGTCGGCTACTGGTCTCTTGAGGTGTGGGGAGGGGCGACGTTCGATGCTGCCCTTCGTTTCCTTGATGAGAACCCCTGGGAGCGACTTCGCATCATCAAGCAACACTGCCCCAATACGCCGCTGCAAATGCTGCTTCGCGGCCAGAACCTCGTCGGCTACCATCACTACTCTGATGAGATCGTCACGCGCTTCGTTCATGCCTCGAAGCGCAACGGCATCGACGTCTTCCGCATCTTCGATGCGTTGAACGACATTCGCAACGTTGAGGTGTCAGCTGCCGCGGTTAAGGAGTGCGGCGGGCATTTCGAGGGCGCCATCAGCTATACGGTGTCGCCGGTCCATACGCTCGACAGCTACCTTGAGTACGCGCAAGAGCTCAAGGACATCGGTGCGGACACAATCTGCATCAAGGACATGGCCGGGATGCTCACTCCATTCCGCACCGAGAAGATGGTGCGAGCCTTAAAGGAGCAGATTGGCCTTCCGGTGCACGTGCACTGCCACTACATCGGCGGCATGGCTCCGATGAACTATTTGAAGGCCGCCGAAGCCGGAGCTGAGATCCTTGACACAGCTGTAGTCGCCTTGGCCTTCGGTACCAGCCAGCCAGCCGTCGAGATGATCGTTGCAGCGCTCAAGGAGTCCGAGTACGACACCGGCATCGATCTCGCTTTGCTGTTTGAGATCGCCGAGTACTGGGAGGCTGTGCGCTCGCGCAAGGGTTTGAAGCGCGGTATCACCACGTTGCTTTCCATGGAGGTCTTTTCCCACCAGGTTCCTGGCGGCATGATGAGCAACCTCGTCAGCCAGCTTGAACTCCAGAAGGCCGGTGACAGACTATCGGACGTCTTAGCAGAGATACCACGAGTCCGTGCCGAGGTCGGCTACCCGCCACTGGTCACCCCAATGTCTCAGATCGTGGGAACTCAGGCGGTCATCAATGTGCTCACGGGTAAGCGTTGGGCCGTCATACCGCAAGAGATGAGGGACTACGTCCGAGGGCTGTATGGTAAGGCGCCCGGCACGATGGACAAGGAAATCGTTGCAAAGGTTCTTGGTAAAGAGCTCTCCTTGGATCCGGATATCCGGCCGGGCTCACTAGTCACCACAACATACGCCGAGGTCGAGGCTGAGGTCGGCGAGTTGGCGCACGAGGAAGAGGACGTACTCATGTACGCCCTGTTCCCGAACGAAGCTCACAACTACCTCACGCTCCATCAGGAAGGTGCCGAGAAGGCCGTATTCATGAT
>JAURYZ010000197.1 GCA_030653635.1 Coriobacteriia bacterium
AAATGACACGCATCTTACATAATAGCTGGGGGGGGGGCGGATTTCACAAGTCCCAGTTTCGCCGGAGCCTGTTCTTGCGGCCCGCCCTCTCCGCCTCGGACGAGCGGAGGGGGCAGCTGTCGGTGACTGGGCGAGTCAGCGCCTGACCTATGACCTGTGGGAGCGCGTGCACACGGTGAGTACGGACTTTGCGACCGGAACCGATGCTGCGGACACATTTGAGTACGACGATGCCGGGCGCATCCAGAGCTGGGAGCGCGACGGGTTCGGATCGGGGACGGCCGCCTACGAGTTCGACGCTGCCGGAAACCTCAAGTCAAAGACGCGCGGCACTGGCACGACGAGCTATTCCTACAACGCCGGGAACCAACTCACGGTAGAGACCTCAGGTTCGGTCGAGACCACGCACGGCTATGACGAGTTCGGGCGCCTCGTGCGCTCGGCCTCCCCTTCGTCTGTCACGACCTACACCTGGGATCCTCTGGGCCATCTCTCCCAAGTGGCCACCGAAGGTGCGACAGCGACCTACGAGTACGGCATCTCGGGGATGAGGGAGGCAAAGACCGTCGTCTCGGCGGAAGGCACCAGGACCGTCAAGTCAGTGTGGGCGGGTATGCAGCTTGTGGCCGAGCTCGATTCCGATGGCACGCGCTACGAGTACATCTACGGAGGCGGCATACCGCTCGAACTCGTGGTCACCAATTCGGGGGCCACCGAGCGCTACGCCTACCAGGTGGATGCGGGCGGCTCGGTCATCGGAATCACCGATGAGGACGGCGACGAGGTCGCGAAGTACGCATATGACCCGTACGGTGTGCCAACAGGCGTTTTGGGCTCAGATCCGCTCGTGGAGCGAAACCCGCTTCGGTATCGGGGCTACTATTTCGACACCGAGACCGGCAACTACTACATGCCTGCGAGGTATTATGCGCCGGAGAGTGCGCGGTTCCTGAGTGTGGACCCGGCACCGCCGAAGGCTGGGGATCCGGTGAGCATCAACCGGTACGCGTACTGTGAAGCCGATCCCGTTCAGTACGATGACCCCAAAGGCGAGGGGCTGATCGAGGCCTATCGAGCCGACGAGCTCGATGGAGGGGAGGCCGCGCGAAGCGAGGCGGCCCACATCCAAGCTGCGAATCACCTTCCAGCCGGAAAGGCCAAGACACATCATGAGGCTGCCGCCGCCAACCTCCGAGTGGTGATAGCCATGGCCGCCTCGTTGTGCATGCCCTGTCACCCCGTCGCTCCCCCTCTAGCCGATGGCGCCGCGATTGCGACATACGATATCGAAGTTGCCCTGGTCGGAACGGTTCTCGCGTGGCGTTTCGGCGGGAAAGCCTATGGCTGGCTGAGCTCGCTACTCGGCCCAGTGGGCGGGGTTGGAGACAGGCTGGCCGCTGAAGGGGAAATCATTTCGGGATTCGAGGTATCTCAGCATGCACTGAAGCACGGACCGACTGTTGCTCAGATCCAGAATGGTCTGACAGGAGCTGAGTACATTCAACAAGGAAGTCCGTATCTGGTGCGCTGTGTTCCCTCCCTTTCGACTGCGGGGCACTGGGATATCATGCTCATTGACGGATCGACAATCGTGAGCGCGTGGGACTTTCGGACCGCATCGATGATGGGTGAGATGTACAAGTATAATTGGAGTTGTCTGTTGCCATGACCAAGAACTGGAA
The DNA here is from genome assembly GCA_030653635.1 of Coriobacteriia bacterium. Taxonomy (GTDB): domain Bacteria; phylum Actinomycetota; class Coriobacteriia; order Anaerosomatales; family JAHIQC01; genus JAHIQC01. The sequence continues at coordinate 1,683 of JAURYZ010000197.1, forward strand.
GTGGGAGTACTTCCCATACGCCGATGCTGTCACAATCACGCCGCCGACCAATGCCGAGAGACCCGCTTGGACGGATACCGCTGTGGGTGGCTGTGACGATGATTGGCCACAGTCGACTTCCGTATTGCTAGATCTAGATGACCGCGGGCGCATTTGGCTGGTCGACATAACGGATGTGAGCAATCTGGCGCCGAGTCACTCGTTTTCCGAGCAGGCCGACATGAGCGTGATTCCTGCGCGGGACGGGGTGATCGTTGTGCTGCCGTTGTTTCCGTGGGCAGCTGTCTCTGATTCCGCTGCCATGTCAAGCGCGCCCTACTCATACGAACCGGGCCTGGGAGACATTCGAGTCCTACGAAATGACGGGAATCAAGTTGTCGCCTTGGCGTTCGACTTCAAGCGACTGCTCTGAGCCTGAGCGCCCGGTCGTCAGCTAGCTAGCCTCAGTGACCAACTTAACGGGGTCTGTGCTACAAGGCGGAGAGGGACTTTGTCAGCTTCACGGCAGTGAATGGTACTGCCGCGAGCAACTCATTCGGGTCAAAGATCGGGAGCGTCGAGCGCGCAAAGTCCTTGCCATTGCGAGTGACAATAGCCGCCGCCCCCGCCTCCAAGGCCGCCTGATGCAACACGGAGTCCACGTAGTCGGTGATGCCCGCATCAAGCGCGCTGCGCAAGATGTCGCGATCGACACAAGCCACATCGAAGATGGCAAGCAAGGTGCGCAGATACTCCGCAGCAGCCCTGGCGCCAACCGCTTTGGAGGCCAGGTAGTGGATCGTCGTCGCGGTCGTCGCGCAGATCACACCCTCGATTGCACCGCTGTCGACGAGGCTCAGCAGCCTCTCCGCTGC
>JAURYZ010000210.1 GCA_030653635.1 Coriobacteriia bacterium
ATGTGACCAGATTCTTCGGGTTGCTCGCGATCAGGCAGAGGCGATCGCCGAGGATGCGGGCGATCAGGCAGAGTCGATTCGCACCAACCGCGTGGATGAAGCTGAGCGCACGACGCGAAAGAAGGCTTCTCGCACGGTCAATAGTGCACGGCTCGAGAGCAAGAAGCGGGTCGCCGCCGTCAAAGAGGCCGGGGTGAGCGAGAGTTTCGATCGTGCGCTCACGGCCTTGGGCGCGGTACGCGGTAGGAACGATTATGCCTCCATCTTCAAGGCGTTGGCCGAGGAGGCTTCCGCGGGACTTGAAGGCGAGCTGGAGGTGTGGGTCGACCCGGCCGACGAAGCGCTCGCCAAGGACGTGGTGGCCGAGCTGGGACTCAGTGCGGTGGTTCGGCCTGAGATCAAGAGCATGGGCGGTCTGGTCGTGAGCATCGATGAGGGTAAGATCTCGCGTCGTAACACCCTCGAAGACCGCCTCGAGAAGGTGCGCCTGATGGCTCAGGCCGACGTAGCGGAGATACTGTTCTCATGAGCCTTGCAACAACCCAGACTCGCAAACAGGCCACCGGGGGCAAGGATTACGGATACTCGAACGCCCGCATTCGCGGCATGCGTTCAAGGCTTCTGGATCGAGCATTCCTTGACGGTTTGATCGCGACGCCAGACGTTCAGCGTCTCATCCAAGAGCTCTCTGAGACCGAGTACGGTCCCGACTTGGACGACACGTTGATTCACGGGCGTGATGCTGCAGCGATCGATGAGGCCCTCAAGAACAACATGGTTCGCACGTTCAGAAAGGTACTCGGTTTCCTCAATGAGGAAGCGCAGTACTTGGTGACGACGCTTCTCGGTCGCTGGGACGTCTTCAACATTAAGACCATCCTGCGAGGCAAGCACATGCATCTGACGGCCGAGGAGATTGCGGAGGGCCTTCTGCCCACGGGTCAACTCACCCTCGTCGATCTCGAGGCGCTTGCGATGCAAGATGACGTGCGAGCGGTAGTGGATACGGCGATTACGTGGGGCCTGCCCTACGGGTCCGCGCTTCGCGAGGGCTATTCAGAGTTCCTCAAGTCAGGGGAGCTCTCCGATGTCGAGCTGGCGATTGACCGCTACTACACCGGCTGGGCATCCCAGCGGCTTCGTCGTCGTGGGGCCAACAGCCGGCTGGCGAAACGGATCTTGGCCATTCAGGTCGACATCGCGAACCTGGTGATGGTCTTCCGGCTGCAGAAAGCGGATTTGGAGTCGGTCGACGTTGTCGAGTTCTTTCTTCAGGGTGGCGCCGAGATTAAGCCCGAGCTCTATATCGAGCTGGCCAAGATGTCGGACATCGACGAGGTCCTCGATCGTCTGAGAGGCACGCCATACGGCAAGACTCTTGACGACGCCGCGATGAAGTACCTAGAGGAGAACTCGATCGTCGTGTTCGAGCGGGCGCTTGAGGACTACCTCATGCGAAAGGCGCTGATGCTCGGCACCGGGGATCCTCTCGGCGTCGGTGTCGCTATCGCATACCTATGGGGCAAGCAGAACGAGATCACCAATCTTCGCATCATCGTCAAAGGCAAAGCGGTCGGAATGCCCGTGGAGCGCGTGAGAGGGGAGCTCATCCTTGTATAAGCTCGTCGTACTCACAGACTCGGACACAGCCGATGGTTTTCGCCTAGCGGGAGTGGACGTGGAGGTCGCGGACTCATCCGAGATGGCTCGCAAGAAACTGAACGCATTGATAGACGACGAATCGAGCGGCATCATCGCCGTCAACGAGAAGATGATGGCCGTGATTGATGAACGTACGCAGAAGAAGATCGACTCAATATACAGGCCGATCGTCATCTCGTTGCCGATCAAAGAGCGGCTCGAAGTAGGCGAGGACCACAGGGCGTATCTTTCGCGCCTAATCCGAAGAGCGATTGGATTCGACATCACACTGAGGCGAGGCTGATGATAGTCGGAACGATTCACAAAATCACAGGACCAGTTGTCGTGGCGAAGAGCATGCTCGGCGCCAAGATGTATGACGTTGTTCGCGTCGGGGAGCAGGGCCTCATGGGTGAGGTCATCCGCCTCGAGGGCGACAACGCGACGATTCAGGTCTACGAGGACACCTCCGGCCTTAAGGTCGGTGACCGTGTCGAGTCCACTGAGGGTCCGCTCATGGTGGAGCTGGGTCCAGGGCTGCTGTCGTCGATCTATGACGGAGTTCAGCGACCCTTGCCTGTCATTGCTGAGCAATCAGGCGCGTTCATCGAGCGGGGCACCGTGGCATCTGCGCTGAATCGATCAGTGATGTGGCACTTCACCCCTACCGTTGAACTCGGACAAGACGTCGTACCGGGAGACGTGATCGGAACAACTCCCGAGGGCCGCTCAATCATCCACAGGGTGATGGTGCCGCCGAAGACCAAGGGTAAGATCGCCTCGGTCATATCCGAGGGCGACTACACGGTCGATCAGGTTGTGGCGACGCTTGAGGACGGCACTGAGATCAAGATGTCTCAGTGGTGGCCAGTGCGCCAGGGTCGTCCGTACGTAAGGAAGCTCGACCCCACGCATCCATTTACTACTGGGATGCGCATTCTTGACACGTTCTTTCCCATCGCACTGGGCGGCAACGCGATCATCCCTGGTGGTTTCGGCACCGGCAAGACGGTCACACAGCAGTCTTTGGCCAAATGGGCAGACGTGGATATCATCGTCTACGTCGGTTGCGGCGAGCGCGGCAACGAGATGACCGAGGTTCTGACTGAGTTCCCGGAGCTCGTTGACCCACGCACGGATGCGCCTTTGATGGACAGGACCGTGCTGGTCGCCAACACGTCGAACATGCCGGTTGCCGCCCGTGAGGCTTCCATCTACGTTGGAGCAACCCTTGCAGAGTTCTACCGCGACATGGGCTACAACGTCGCCATGATGGCCGACTCCACCTCACGCTGGGGTGAAGCACTGCGTGAAGTATCTGGGCGTCTCGAGGAGATGCCGGGTGAGGAGGGCTACCCCGCCTATCTCGCTACGCGACTCGCTGCGTTCTATGAGCGCTCGGGACGCGTGCGGCCGCTTGGGAGCGATGATCGGATCGGTTCGGTCACAATGGTGGGCGCCGTGTCACCGGCCGGTGGTGATATGTCCGAGCCAATGACCCAGAACTCCCTGCGAGTCACCGGCGCCTTCTGGGCGTTGGATACATCGCTGGCGCACCGTCGCCACTTCCCCGCGATTTCGTGGACGAAGTCCTACACGCTTTATAGCGCCCAGATTCGAGGGTGGTACGAGCAGAACGTCGCTCACGACTGGCAGGAAACCCGCGATAGGGCCATGTTCATTCTCCAGAAGGAGACAGAACTCCAGGAGATCGTTCAGCTCGTTGGACCCGACGCTCTCCCTGAGTCTGAGAAGGTCGTCTTGGAAGTCGCTCGCATGCTGCGTGAGGACTTCCTCCAGCAGTTCGCTTTCGACGACGTGGATGCGTATTGCCCGCCCAAGAAGGCGTACCTGATGCTCAAGGTCATAATGTCGTTCTACGATGCGGCCGCCGGCGCCCTTAACCGCGGCGTCTCATTGCATCAGGTCCTCGAGATGCCGCACAAGGACCGCATCGCAGGCATGAAGACAACGCAGCACGAAGAGGCGATTGAGACGCTTCCGGCTTTCGCTAACGAACTGGCCGAGGAAATTGCAGGGATCGAGGTGTATTAAGTGGCCCAGGACACACTGACAAGTTCTGAGACGCCCAAGCAGTCGCTGGTATCGACGGACTACCGCACCATCTCATACGTCACCGGACCGCTTGTCTTCGTGAACAACGTGCACGATGTCGCCTACAACGAGATGGTGTCTCTCCGGATGCCCGACGGCTCGTCGCGCTCCGGGCAGGTCCTCGAGATCGCCGGCGAGATTGCCGTCATCCAGGTATTCGAGGGTACGCAGGGAATCGACGTCGATCGTACCGAGGTACGTTTCCTCGAAGAGGTGGCCAAGGTCGCGGTATCGCCCGAGCTCCTCGGCAGGACACTCAACGGCGTCGGTAAGCCGATCGATGGCGGACCTCCTATCATCCCGGAGGCGCGTCTAGACATCACTGGTAACCCGATTAACCCGTACAGCCGCGAGAAGCCGGCCGACTTCATTGAGACCGGAATCTCCGCAATCGACGGGCTTAACACGCTTGTACGTGGGCAGAAGCTGCCGATATT
>JAURYZ010000211.1 GCA_030653635.1 Coriobacteriia bacterium
CTGGGAGTCACCGAGATTCACGGGTGCGTGCAGGGTTCGGGCTCGAGCGGACTGGAGGTCCAGCTAGCGCAGCCAGAACCACGCGATGAGGCCCGAGCCGATCAGGAACACCACGAAGAGCAGCCCGCAGCCGATCAAGAATGAGCGCACGAGCTCCGCATCGTTGTTGGTGCGTTGTCGACGGGCGGCTATGCGTTGGCTCCGTGGCACTTCTTGTACTTCTTACCGCTGCCGCAGGGGCACGGATCGTTGCGCCCGACATCGGCGAAAGGATCTTCCTTGTCCTTGACCACCGTGGTCGAGGCCGCACGTCCGCCCGCCGCAGCAGATGCTTGGGCAATCTGGTCAGGCGAGGGGCCTTCAGGACCCGCAGCGGCCGCCGCAGCTGCTGCTCCGCCGAAGATGCTGCTTTCGGATGGCGCCGAGTACGAGATGTTGCGCGCAGGCGCCGCTTGGGCCGCCGGATCTTCGCGCAACACCTGGATGTGCATGATGGTGCGGATGAAGTCCTCGTTAGTGAGCTTCACGAGGTTGCCAAACATCTCGAAGGCTTCATGCTTGTACTCCGTGATGGGATCGCGCTGTCCCATAGCACGCAGGCCGATGCCCTCTTTCAGGTAGTCCATCTCGAGCAGATGCTCCATCCAGCGCGTGTCAATCACACGCAGCATGACCTGGCGCTCGAGCTGACGTGCGGTCTCTTCGCCCAGATCGGCTTCCTTGGCTTCGTAGGCCGAAAGCGTGACCTCGACCAATTCGGCCGCAAGCTCGTGTGCGTTGTCCGCGCTGTCGCGACGCTTCTCGACCTCGCCTTCAAGACCCGTGAGGTCACGGAACCAGATGGCCATGCCGTCCCAGTCCCACTCCTCGGAATACTCGTTTTCGGGGCTGTACTCGAGAACCCAACCGGTGACGGTCTGTTCGACCATCTCGGTGAGGCGGGAGCGGACGTCTTTGCCGTCCAAGATTCGATTGCGCTCGGCGTAGATCACTTCGCGCTGCTTGTTCATGACGTCGTCGTACTCCAGAACATGCTTCCTGGCGCCGAAGTTCATGGCCTCGACCTGTCGTTGGGCTGACTCGATCGCTTTAGAGACGAGACCCGCCTGAATCGGCAGATCGTCCGGAATCTGAGTGCGCTCCATCATGGCGCTGATGCGGTCCATACGCACGCCGCCGAACATGCGCATGAGATCGTCCTCAAGCGAGAGGTAGAACTGGCTGACGCCGGGGTCTCCCTGACGGCCTGAACGGCCACGCAGCTGGTTGTCGATACGTCGGGACTCATGGCGCTCGGTGCCCAGGACCGCAAGACCGCCGGCCTGCACAACCTGCACGTGCTCCGCGGCACAGACGGCCTTGGCCTGCTCCAGTGCGGCGTGCTTTTGCTCGGGGGTGGCATCGTCGGGCTGAACGCCCTTCTCGCGCAAAAGGTCGTCGACCAGAAACTCGGGGTTGCCGCCAAGCACAATGTCGGTGCCTCGACCGGCCATGTTAGTGGCGATTGTGACCTGGTTGAAGCGGCCAGCCTGCGCCACGATGTGGGCCTCTTGCTCGTGGAACTTGGCGTTTAGCACGTTGTGCTTGATGCCCCGCTTCATGAGCAGACGCGAAAGAATCTCGGAGTTCTCGATCGAGATGGTACCGACCAGACACGGCTGGCCGGTCTTGTGGCGCTCAACGATGTCCTCGACCACGGCGTTGAACTTAGCCGCGACGTTTCTGTAGATAAGGTCGTTGCGGTCATCGCGGATCATGGCCTGGTTGGTCGGGATGACCATAACCGGAAGCTTGTAGATCTCGCGGAACTCGGCGTCTTCTGTGACAGCGGTACCCGTCATGCCGGCGAGCTTGTCGTACATGCGGAAGTAATTCTGCAACGTGATGGTCGCGAGAGTCTGGTTCTCCTCGCGCACGTGCTGCTGCTCTTTGGCCTCGATGGCTTGGTGCAGGCCCTCGGAGTAGCGGCGGCCATACATGAGGCGGCCGGTGAACTCGTCGACGATGAGCACCTCGCCGTCTTTGACCACGTAGTCCACGTCGAGCTTGAACATGAACTGCGCCTTTAGGGCCTGCTGCAGGTGGTTCACGAGCGTGCCCGAGGGGTCAGCGTACAGATCCTCGATGTTCAGCCACTGCTCGACCCTCTTGACGCCCTCTTCGGTCGGGGCGATCGTGCGCTTGGCTTCGTCCTTCTCGTAATCCTCGTCTTCGCGCAGCCGACCGATGACCTTGGCGAACTGCTTGTACAGGTCGGCGGACTTGGTGCCCGCGCCTGAGATGATGAGCGGAGTACGGGCCTCGTCGATAAGGATCGAGTCGACTTCGTCGACAATCGCGTAGTGATGACCCCGCTGCACGCGGTTGCCCGGCACAACAACCATGTTGTCGCGCAGGTAATCAAAGCCGAACTCAGCGTTGGTGCCATAGGTGACGTCGGCGGCGTACGCCGACTTGCGAAGCTCGCCGGGCATCTGCGATTCGATGCGCCCGACCTCAAGGCCCAAGAACCGATAGACCTGCCCCATCCACTCGCTGTCGCGCTGGGCCAGATAGTCGTTCACGGTCACGACGTGCACGCCCGCGTCGGTAAGCGCATTCAAGTACACCGGCAGCGTGGCCACAAGGGTCTTGCCTTCACCGGTCTTCATCTCAGCGATCATCCCGCGATGCAGAACCATTCCGCCGATGAGCTGCACATCAAAGTGACGCATCCCGAGCGAGCGCCATGCGCCCTCGCGGCATATGGCGAACGCGTCGATCAGCATGTCATCAACCGGTTCGCCGTTAGAGAAGCTCTCCTTGAACACCGCGGTGCGTGCGCGCAAATCCGCATCGGCCATTGCCTTGACCTCGGCCTCGCGATCGTTGATCGCGGAAACGAGCCCTTCGAACTGCTTGAGCTGCCGCCCCTCACCCATCGTGAGGAGCTTGGCTAGGATGTTTACCATAGGGAATCTGCACCTTTTCTGAGCAGGGTGGATTCAGAGATTCAGCACGACGATTCTAGCATAGGGCATGCCGAGGAGAGCTTGCGGCTGGA
>JAURYZ010000224.1 GCA_030653635.1 Coriobacteriia bacterium
CGCATAGCAACATACCGCTATCGTCTCGAGCGCGATCAGAGTCATCACGAGGTCGAAAGAGGCGGCAAGAAGCATAGATGCGGCCGTCGCCAAAGCGATGAGCGCGGCGACTCCACCTCCGCCCTTGCGTGACGATAGGTCGGACAAACCGCCAAAGAGCGACAGTGCTGCCGTAAGCGAGATCACGGCCCATACCGATGAAACGATCCCGCCAGCCAAAAAGGACTCCCTGATTGCCGCTGCCGGCGCGAAGGACTGCCACACCGACAGTCCTGCGGCTCCCACAAGCAGAACCGAAGCCACAATGACAGCGGCGCGACGGCTGACAAAGGCGTCCATTAGCATCGCCGCAATCCCCGCGCCGACGCTCGCCAACAACGGTGAGGCGACAATGATCATCTCGATGGTTGTCATCGAGTCACCCCGCTGCCCAGAACTATCGCCAACAGGTGTACGGCACCAGAGCTCATCTCAAGAACGATACGAGGCCATATGCCCAAAGCGAGAATCGACGCTGATAGCAGCAGAACGGGCGCCCATTCGATTGCGCTCACGTCCCTGATGCGAGCGAACTCCTCGGCAACGGGGCCATGCACTACGGCGCGAACCGCACGAAGGTTGTAGGCGGCAGCGAGTACTAGACCGATCGTCGCGGGTGCAATCCACCACTGCCACTTCTGCCAGGCCTCGACAATAACGAGGAACTCACCAGGGAAGCCGGATAGCCCCGGCAGGCCAAGGCTGGCCAAAGCTGCAAATGTGAAAGCGGTCGACCAGCCCGGGACGACCTCGCCAAGCCCGCCGAAGCGCGCGAGCTCCCGGGTGTGTGTGCGTTCGTAGAGCTGCCCCACCAGCAAAAACAACAGGCCGGCGACGACACCGTGACTCACCATGACGAGCATCGCCGCGCCGAGAGCCGCGGGCGTGCCGACTGAAAGCGCCACAAGCACGAAGCCCATGTGCGCGACGGAGCTGTAGGCAACGAGTCGCTTGAGGTCAGTTTGAACGAGCGCCATTGCCGCGCCATACACAATGCCGATGATTCCCAGCGCGACAAAAACGGCCTGTGAGGCGGGCATTGACCACTCGATGGGGCATGTGGGCATCGCGACGCGCATCAGGCCATAGCCACCCATCTTGAGCAACACGCCCGCGAGCAGAATCGAACCGGCAGTGGGTGCCTCGACATGGGCGTCGGGCAACCAAGTGTGCAGCGGGACCACGGGGATCTTCACGAACATGCCAATCAGCAGCAACGGAAACACGATGCGGCTCGGCACCCCAGAGGCTGCGGCACTAAGGTCGGTCATCGTATAGGCACCTGTAGCCATGGTGGCGACAAGTAGCCCCACCAGCATGAATACGCTGCCGGCAAAGGTGTATACGAAGAACTTCATCGCTGCATGTTTGCGGTTCTCGTGTCCCCATATCCCGATGAGAAAGAACATCGGGATCAGTACCGCCTCCCAAAACACGTAAAACAGAAAGACGTGCTCTGCGAGGAACACTCCCATGACAGCCGCCACCAAGAACAGCAGCAGCGCGTGGTGGGCGCCCGGTCGATCGGTCACGTCCCAAGATGCAAGAACAGCAACGACCGCCAAGAATGCCGTAAGGCCCACGAGCGGCGCCGACAGTCCGTCGAGTGTGAGCGACCACACCTCATGCCCACCGGATGCGCCTGTGACGATTTCGCCAGCAAACGCGCCTAAGCTCGCCAAAGAGGCGAAAACACCGCAGGTCAGAACTGCGGTCAGAAGTGCAACAACGCGAGCCCTCTTCCCTGCCAGTGCAGCCAGAAGCGCTCCGGCGACCGGAATGATAACGAGCATGTCTACCTGGAGATGCATGCTATCTCCCTGCCGCGAACCAGTTGAGGACTGACAGCCAGCGAGTCAGCTGTGGCCCGATGAGTGTAAGTACGAAAAGGATTACCATGCCGGAGCCCAGAAGCGCCGTGTACCACTGCGCATCACCGTACTGAATACGACGAAGGCCCGATCCCGACTGTCTAGCAAGCCAAGCGACACCTTCGGCAGCACCATCGATGACAACGCGGTCGACGTACCTATAGAGCGCCGAGGCCGAGACGACAACCGGTGAGATGATCCCGCGACAAACGAGTGCGTCGAAACCGTACGCGCCACGCAGCACCGGCCACAGTGCGCCCATCCGACCCTCCATCGCGACCTCTGCAGCGGCTCCGTCGCGATATACGAGCCAACCTGCAGCGATACCAAATACGGCCACGAGAACCGAGACGGAAGCGATCACGGGATCCAATGACTCCCCGTGCTCTCCTAAAAGACGCGCGATAGGTCCGGCCGCAAAACCCAAAATGGCCGCAGGCAGGGCAAGTGCGATGAGCGGAGCACGCATGCTCCATCCGCCCTCATGAACGCGATGGTGACCCCGATACGTTCCAAAGAACGTAAGCCGTGTTGCCCGCGTGATGTAAAAGGCGGTGAGCAAGCTGGCCAAGAGCAACGCAACAGCCGCGATTGGCTGTGCCTCCCAAACGGCGCGCACTACCTCGTCTTTTGAAAAGAAGCCGGACAAAGGAGGCACGCCCGCCAAAGCCGCCGCGCCTATGAACCACGTGACGGCTGTGTAGGGCATGGACTTGGACAACCCGCCCATCTCCCGCATGTCCTGCGTGCCAGTTCCATGGATGACACTTCCCGAGCCCAAGAACAAGAGCGCCTTGAAGGCGGCGTGCGTCACTAGATGGAACAGCGCCACGACCCATGCACCCGCGCCCAGCGCCGCGAACATGAACCCAAGCTGACTTATTGTCGAGTACGCGAGAACCTTCTTGATGTCCGTCTGCGCTAGGGCGATGGTGGCCGCAGCAAGTGCCGTAAAGGCGCCGATCGCCAAGATCACCAAGCGTGCCGCAGGAGCCGCTTCGAATAGAGGCCACGTCCGGGCGATTAGGAACACACCAGCTGCGACCATTGTCGCTGCGTGTATGAGTGCCGAGACAGGAGTCGGGCCCTCCATGGCGTCTGGCAGCCAGATGTGGTGCGGGAACTGCGCGGACTTGCCCGCCGCGCCAACGAACAACAGAAGCGCAGCCGTGGTGACAACGGTGACATCAAGGCCCTGAACGCCCGCGTCCAACAGTTCGCGGTAACCAAGCGTATGTGTCGCGTCCCACAAAAGAGCGATGCCCAACAGCAGGCCCACGTCGCCAACTCGCGTGGTCAGAAACGCCTTGATCGCAGCGGCCGCCGCCGATGGCTTGTGGTACCAGAATCCGATGAGCATGTAGCTGCAAGCTCCCACGAGTTCCCAGCCCACGAACAGCCCGAGAAGGCCATCCGCGATAACCAGCAGGCTCATCGAGCCGGTGAACAGCGAGAGCAGCGCGAAATAGCGGTTGAAGCCCTCGTCCTCGGACATATATCCGATCGAGAACAGCATGACCATTCCAGCTACGAAACCTACCACCACGAGCATTAGCGCGGTCATCCCGTCGACCGCGAAACCGATGTTCATTCCAGGCGCACCAGCGAACGACAGCCATCTTGCCGAGGATTCAACCAGCCAGCTGCCTGGAACCGCGCCCGAATCGAACCAGGCGAACACACCCGCAATGCCAACGCCGAGCACGACCGCCGGAGAGATGAGCGACGGGATCGAAACGAATCGTCCAAGTCTTGTGCCAAACACAGCAACCAGCGCCGCCACCGCGAACGGGACAGCGCAGGTAATCCAAGCCAGGCGCACGAGTGTGTCAGCCATGATCAGCCCTTCACCTCCGTGAGCCCGTCAACCCGGGTGGTGTGCAGGATGCGAGCCACGCTCACGAGCACCGCAAGGCCCACTGCGGCCTCAGCCGCGGCGACCACAATGATCAATACGCCGATGGCGGTAAGCGCGCCGGGATCGGGGCGCACACCGCTCGCTGCCGTCATGCTGCTCGATAGCCCCACGAGAAGCACCGTGCCGGATCCAAGCATGACCTCCACGCTCGCCAGCACGCCAATGATGTCGCGGCGAGACATGACTCCATACAAGCCCAGCGCAAACAGCGCGCACGCAAGAATGACAAAGTTCATTCGCCCTCACCGCCCATGATCACAATCGCGGCGACCATCGCGGCCAACAGAAGTAGTCCTGCGGCCTCTAGATGCGGCAGGTACGCGCCAAGGAGCTGCTCTGAGACCTGCGTTGTCGATGTGGGCACGGGACCTTCTGTCATTCTGGGCCACACGCTTCGCAACGACACCACCATGATCCCAAACACGGACAAAGCGACCGCAGCGATGTCCACATCGTGACGCGAGGTGAGTGCGGGGTCTTTGCCCTCGGCGCGATGCACGAGCATGATCGCAAACAGTACGAGCACCAAAACGCCGCCGACGTACACGAATACCTGAGCCACAGCCAAAAACGTCTGGCCAAAGAACAGGAACCAACCCGCGACCGAGAGCAGGAATGCTCCTAGTCCGAGCACCATCCGAGTGACATCGCGCCCGAACACGACGGTCGCGGCACCCAGAACCGAAATGGCCGCTAGCACCCAAAACGCCAGTTGTCCGCTCATGGTCATCAGCGCACTCGCCCTTCGCCGATGAGGTGAACCCCATCGCGTCCAGTTGCTCGCGTCGGCTCAGGGGATCTGAGCATCTCGTCGGCATCAAAGACCATGAGGTCACGGTGATAGAACGACAATTCGTATTGTTTGGTGTGGCACAGAGCGTCGGTCGGGCACTGTTCTGCGCAAAGGCCGCAGAAACAGCACTTGGAAAGGTCCAGCTCGTAGTGCGCAAGACGTCGTTGCCCCGGATCATCAGTCCTCTCGACCTGAATGGCGTAGTCGGGGCACGTTCGGGCACAAAACGTGCAGCCGACACATACCTCCGACTGGCACCGTAGGCAACGAGCGGCCTCCTGGACACCCTCAAGATGTGTCATGCCGAGTTCGACTTGCCTGAAGTCCCGGGCGCGCTCCTCGCCACGTGACATGGGCATCTGGACGCGCGTGCGGGCCTCCTCGACTCCTTCGAGGGTGGCTTGCTGGTAGCGCGCGTAAACAGGGACCGGCCTGGCGACCCTCTCGGCAGATACGCTTTCGCCCTGCAGATAGCGGTGGATCGAGATGCCGGCCTCATGCCCTGTGGCAATCGAGCCGATGGCCGATCCGGGGCCGGTCACGACCTCACCGCACGCGAAGACGCCGGGTTGGTCGGTGGTGAACAACGTGCCGTCGACCGGCAGAAGCCCACGCTCGGTCAGTATGATGTCAGAGCCGGCCACAAGCCCCGAGAGTATGGAATACTGGCCAATGGCGAATACCACGACATCGGCATCGATTTGCGTGTAGTTCTCGCCGTACTGAGGCGAGAAGCGACCGCTTTCGTCGAAGACGGCGATGCACTCGCGCATCTTCATCCCTACGACCTTACCATCCTTCTCAAGGACTTCTTCGGGCCCTAAGGAACACATACCGATGACGCCCTCATCGAAGGCCTCTTCCATCTCCCAGGGATGACAGGGCATCTCTTCGTCGCCCTCAAGACAGGCTAGGCGGACTTCGGTGGCCCCGGTTCTCAAAGCGCAGCGCGCCACATCGACCGCGACATTGCCGCCGCCGATGACGAGTACCTTCTTGCCTTTGACGCCGGTCTCACCCTTCCAGTTGGCGGCCTTGAGGAACTCGAGAGCACCTCTGACGCCATCGGCCTTATGGCCGGGAACGGGCAAAATGCGGCTTTCCTGGAGGCCAACTGCGATGAGAACGGCGTCGTGCTCACCCAGCAGATGTTCAATGGGCACATCCACGCCGATTTCAATGCCGCAACGAAGATCGAGTCCAAGTGCAACCATGTCCTCGATCTCACCGTGCAGCACCTCACGAGGGAGACGATAGCTCGGAACGCCCGAGTACAGTGCGCCTCCAGGCTTGCTCTCCTTTTCGAACATGGTTACCGAGTAGCCCATGCTCATAAGATCGAATGCAGCGGCCAGTCCGCTCGGGCCAGAACCTATGACCGCTACGTTCTTGTCCTGAGTAACCGGGAACGGCTCTAAAACGGGCTTGGCCGTCTGATAGGCCTCGTAGGCGATCCTGTGCAAGGGCCTGACGGCAACTGGCTCGTCGTAGTAGTTGCGTCGACACGCGGCCTCGCATGGATGGTGACAAATGCGCCCAAGCACACCGGGCATGATGTTGCGCTCACGTACTAGTTCATAGGCTGCGACGTGCTCGTTCTCGGCGATAAGATAGTTCTGTCCGCGAGCGTCCACGTTGGCAGGGCAGTTCCCGACGCATGGAGCCAGACGCTCTTTGGCATACAAGCCGTCAATGAGCGCGTTGTACGCGAAAGGCGCCTCGGATAAGAGCGGGATCTCGTCGCGTCCAAGAACCCCACGCAGCACGAGCGCGCCACGCCAGCGGGGCGTCATCTCAAGCTTGACCGCCGGATACTGCAGCGTCTGGGGCGCCGGCACCGCACGACTTGCGGTGATACTGATGCCCGTGAACAGCGACTTCCATTTCGCGACGAACCCGGCCACACCGTCAGGGAACTCGTCGGATACGTTTACCGATATCGGGACCGTGACTCTCTTCACCGGGATCTCAGGTGTGCCTGTCATCTCCTCGGCGGGATTTACAGCCATGCGATCACCACCCCGACGACCAGAACCTGAACAAGCGCCATCGGCGTGAGGACCTTCCACGCGGTATTCATGAGCTGATCGGAGCGCATGCGGGGAAACGTCCACTTGACCCAGATCATCGCGGTGATGATCAGAAGCGTCTCGAGCACGAAGAGCAACACGCCAAACACCCCGGGCAGAACCGTCCAGCCACCCAGAAAGAACGCGGCTCCGAACAGCGAGGCGGCGACCACTCCCCCGTACTCGGACATCATGAAGATGGCCCACCTGATACCGGAGTAGTCCGCGAAGTAGCCAGCAACAAGCTCACTTTCGGCCTCAGGGATGTCGAAAGGACCGCGATTGACCTCGGCGATCGAGGCAATGAAGTAGACGAGGAACCCGACAAGATTCAAAGGCAGGATCCACCAGATGCGCCACTGCGCCATCACGTCGAGCGGCCGCATGGAGCCAGCTAGCATTACAAGCGCCAGGACCGACAGGCTCCTGGGAAGCTCGTAGGAGATCATCTGCGCAGCTCCGCGAAGGCCGCCGATTGTCGCGTAGGTGTTTCGACTCGACCAGCCGGCCACAAGGATGCCTATGACGGCCATGCCGGGCACAGCCAAGAAGAAAAGCATGCCCACCGAGGTGTCCAACGGTGCGAAACCAGGTCCGTACGGGATGACCACGAGTGAGAGCGCGATGGGCGCAAACACAAGGAACGGCGCGATGCGGAACAGCCGTTTGTCGGCAAGCCTCGGAGTGATGTCTTCTTTGAGTATGAGCTTTAGCGTATCTGCCAACGTCTGCAGAATGCCGAAGGGGCCCGTCGTCTGAGGGCCGAAGCGCATCTGGATCCGACCCGCGACCTTGCGCTCCCACCACACGCCGAACAGTGCCGCCACGGCGATGAGCAGCCCGGCCGCAAGTCCCCAGATCAGTCCGCCGACGTATCCGCCCATAAGGCCGCTCATCGGTCACACTCCCCGAACACGGGATCGAGCGAGCCCAAGATGACAACAAGGTCAGAGAGCGTGTGCCCGCGAGCCAGCATAGGCAGCAACGCGAGATTGCAAAACGCAGGCGAGCGGAACTTCACGCGATAGGGTCTAGGTCCGCCCTCAGAGACGATGTAGACGCCCAGCGAACCTCGCGCCGACTCGATGTGGTCGTAAGCCTCACCGGGGCGAGGCGTGAGAAGACGGGGGTAGCCCTCGGCCTTGTGCGAACCGCTGGGCATCTGCTCTATGGCCTGCTCGATGATAGCCGCAGATTCGTAGCACTCAAACAGCCGGCAGCGGACGCGATCGTACGCATCGCCGTTGCTGCCAACAGGCACGTCGAAATCGAAGCGGGGGTACACGGAATACGGGTCATGCTTGCGCAGGTCCCAGTTGACCCCCGAACCTCTCGCGGTCGGACCGGACGCCCCCCAGGCCACAGCATCCTCGGCAGACAGAATCCCGATGCCCTTGAGGCGTCCCTTCGTGATCACATTGCCAAAGAACAAGCGGTCGAGCTGATCGAGCGTCGGGCGCACGGTCTTGGCGAAAGCGGACAGCGAATCGGTCCAGCCGTCCGGCACATCGAAACTCACGCCGCCGGGCCTGACATAGTTGTAAGTGAGACGCGCACCGCACAGCTGCTCG
>JAURYZ010000226.1 GCA_030653635.1 Coriobacteriia bacterium
TGAAGCGCACCCGCGTCGATCGTTGCCAAGCACCCTGTGACCAAAACCAGCGGCGCTTGCGGCTGGGAGAGCGCGTGTCTGACGGCTTTGCGAGCCTTGCGGTCCGCTTCACCGGTCACGGTGCATGTGTTGATGAGGATCAAGGCGGCCAGGTGTTCCTCGGCCAAGCGGGCTCCCTGACCTACAAGCGTGGCCAGAATGCCTTCGCTCTCGACCTGATTCACCTTGCAGCCCAAGGTCCGCACTGCGATGAGCGGACCTATGGGAGGACTCGAAGGCCGGATCGAGCCGGTCTGGGTGGAGGAGCTGGCGAACGACTTAGTCACGAACCCGGCCTCCGAGGCCACCACATTCATAAACGCACAATGCAGCCGAAAGGATACCGGCGGTCTCTGTTCTGAGAACCGTGGAACCGAGGCTTACGCGCAATGCCCCATTGGCGCAAAGCGAGTCGACCTCCGCTTGTGTGAGCCCGCCCTCGGGACCCACCACGATGGCGATGCGCGACTCGGAGGTCGCAGCGCCGGCCGTAAGTGCCGCGCCTATGCCCGAAGCGTCCCGATCCTCTTCCCAAGCGACAAGGACAACATCGAACCAGGCGAGAAGCTCTGGCAAAGCAGCCACGGCGACAGGATCGCTGATCGTTGGCACGAAGCTTCTTTGCGATTGCTTGGCGGCTGACATCGCGACACGACGAAGGCGCTCCCCGCGCTTGAGTGAGCGCTCAGCATCGAGCTTCACAACGGAGCGAGCGAAGCTCACCGGCACTACGGCCTCAACGCCGATCTCAGTTACCTTCTCCACAATCAGGTCGAGCTTGTCCCCTTTGGCGAGCCCTTGGATCAGGGTCACCCGGGGGGCGAAGACCGCCGGCAGGGCCTCGGTCACGATGCCCATGACCGACTCCGCGCCAAGTTGCGTGATGCACACAACCGACGAGGTGCGGTCGGGAGCGACCACGACGATGCGGGCATCAGGCCGCAATCGCAAAACGGTCCGGCAGTGGTGAACGTCCGCAGCTGACAGTGGCAGACGAACCGCGTGCTTTGATGAATCGGGCGGTAGAGCCTCGCTTAGAAAGAATCGATGCAACGACACGGATGCCTCCTAGCCGGTGAGCCAGTCGCGAAGCTTCTGCATCGGTCGGCGGTGCTCAGGGTCTCCGAATGTCTCCCCAAGCTCCTCAAGCAGCTCGCGCTGACGCTTGGTGAGCTTCTTGGGAACGTCGAGCGCAAGATGCACGATCAGATCGCCAAGTCCGTTGCCACGCACGTGCGGCATTCCTTTGCCGCGAACCTTCAGGGTGTCTCCATGCTGAGAGCCCGCAGGTATCGTGACCTGGTTGTCTCCACCGATTCCGCATACAGTCAGCTCCGCGCCAAGCGCAGCCTGAGCCATCGAAATGGTCGTGCGGCAATGTAGGTCGTCGCCCTCGCGATGCAGATACTCATGAGGCAGGATACGCACGGTCACAAGAAGGTCGCCAGAAGCGGCACCTCGTATCCCGGCCTCGCCAAAACCGCGCATCCTCAACTGCATCTGATCGCGCATGCCAGCAGGAACGTCGATCTTGACGTGCTCGCGATCAGGGACCCGACCTTGGCCGTTACACTCGGGACAAGGATTCTCGATCACGCGTCCGGTCCCGGAGCACTCGTCACACGGCGCCATGGAGGACATCGTGCCCAAAATGGTGCGCCGATAGGTCTGCTTCTGCCCACTCCCGTTGCAGCCGGAGCAGGCCTTGGAGCCGTCGCCATCGGCCGAGCCGCTGGCCGAGCAATCCTCGCATGGAACGAGCCTGTTGAGCACCACTTCCTTCGAAACGCCCGTTGCGGCTTCCTCGAGCGTGATCGAGACGTTGGCCACGATATCGCGACCTTCCATCCGCGCGCGCTGACCACCGAAACCGCCGCCAAAGAACGCGCTGAACAGATCATCCATCCCGAACCCGGCGAAGATGTCGCCCATATCCCCCACTCCACCACCAGCAGCGCGCGGATCACCCGTGCCGTACTGGTCATACATCTGGCGCTTCTGGGGATCAGAGAGCACGTCGTAAGCCTCGTTGATGGCCTTGAACTGCTCCTCGGCATCAGACGCATTGTTCACATCTGGGTGTGTCTCTCGCGCACGGGCGCGGAACGCCTTCTTGATCTCGGCCTCAGTTGCAGTATTGGACACGCCAAGAAGCGCGTAGTAATCCTTGGTTCCGGTCGACACGTCAGTGTGTTCCTTCCTGTTGTCGTAAAATTGATCTACGCGCTAGCCCAGCGCGTCTGAAAGGTCCTTGGCGACACTGCGCACTGTGCTTATCGTGCGCTGATAGTCCATTCGGGTCGGGCCGATAACGCCCACTAAACCGTCTGCCCGCGAGGTGCCGTATCCGGTGACCACCAGGCTCATATCCCCAAGCTCGCTTCGCGTATTCTCGCTACCGATGCGCACGGTGAGCCCGCCGGAGCTGATAACCTCTGAGAGCGTGTCAAGCATCGCGAGTCCGTCTTCGAGAAGACCCAGCAAGGGTCTCAGTCTCGAAGTCTGAGCGAACTCGGGAAGCGCTGCCAGTTCAGGTACGCCGACATGATGCACGCGATCGCGATCCGCCTCTTCGAGGCACTCGATGATGCCGTCCAAAACACCGGCTACAAGGCCGTCTCCTGGCACCTTGGGATCAAGCGCCTCGCGAAGCGGACGGACTTCGGCCGCTCTTTTGCCGTCGAGCGAGGCGTTAAGCGCACATTCTACCTCTGCGAGGCGATCGACCGCGATGGATTCCGGCAGCTCGATGTGACGATTC
>JAURYZ010000228.1 GCA_030653635.1 Coriobacteriia bacterium
AGCACGGGAACGAGCAGGGCCGCGAGCACCCCGCCGATGGAGGCGTTCACCACGCCGGGCGTGCTAGCCAGCACAGCCGCAACCAGTAAGGCGGCTTGCGGGACGCCCCAAGCGGCTCGCACCGCGGGTGTGCCCTGAAACGCCCGATGCCGGCTGCGTGCCAAGTCGACCAGCACGAACACGGCGAGCCCAACGACCAAAGCGGTGAGCCCCAAAAACATCCAGTAGACCGGACCTGCGAGCGAGAGCGTGTTGCCGTGCACTACCCCGCCACCTCCGCTACCCTGCGGGCGATAGCGGTGAAGAAGTGCTGGCCGTCGGTGCGGCCGCTCACGGGATCGACCACGCGCTCGGGGTGCGGCATGAGACCGAACACGTTGCCGCGCTCGTTGCAGATGCCCGCTATCGAGTCGAGAGCTCCGTTGGGAGCCGAATCGGGTGTGACCGATCCATCCTCCTCGGCATAGCGCAGCACGATCTGGCCGTTGTCCTGAAGGCGCACAAGGGTCTCGGGATCGCACACGAAGTTGCCCTCGTTGTGGTTGATCGGCACGTGGACGATGTCCCCGGGCATCAGATCGAGCCACTCGCAGCAGCTGTCCTCGACACGCAAGGGAACCTCCCGGCAGATGAACTTGAGGCCGGAGTTGCGCAGCATCGCGCCAGGCAGCAGGTGTGCCTCGGTAAGTATCTGGAAGCCATTGCAGATGCCGATGACAGGCCCGCCGCGCTCGGCGAAACGCACGACCTCGCCCATCACGGGGCTGAATCGCGCGACTGCGCCTGTGCGGATGTAATCGCCGTACGAGAACCCGCCAGGCAAGACGAGCGCGTCAAAGCCGGACAGGTCCGTGTCGCCGTGCCACACGTAGTCGGCCTCGAAACCGAGGTGCCGCACCGCGTGAACCGCGTCTTGCTCGCAGTTTGAGCCAGGGAAAATGACGACGCCGAAGCGCATGCTTACGCCTCCTCGACGGTCTCGATACGAAAGTCCTCGATGACGGGGTTGGCGAGCAGCTTTTCGCACATCTCGCGCACGGTGGCCTCGGACATGTCGCCGGTCATCTGGATGTACTTGCCGATCTTCACGTCCTCGATGCCCGCGTAACCCAGATTGTCCAGCGCGCGCTTGGCGGTGGCGCCGGGCGGGTCAAAGATGCCCTTCTTGTACGTCACATATATCTCGTAGCGCGCCATACTCAGTCGGCCTTCCCTTCGTCCGGCGTACCGTTCTCGCCCTCAGCGACACCCTCCTCGGCCGAGGATTCCGAGTCATCCGATTCCGCCATGACAGGTGTCTCGACAGCCTTCTTCTTGCCGCCGTCCAACCCTTCCATGTACTCACGACGCATACGCCTGATCTTGGTCAGATCGATAAAGAACGCGCTGAACAGGCAGGAATATGCGAACGCCAGCGACAGCGTGTTCACAGTCTTTTGATCGCGCAGGCCATAGGCAGCAAGCGAGAAGATGATCGCGGCGATGAGCAGGCCGAGCCATATCTTGCGCCAACGCCTGAACTCGGGGGTGTCAGGATCCATGACCCTGAGGGACCTCTTCTTCGTGCCGCTCTTACTTGCCGAGGAGTAGCTCTTGACCTCGCCTGCCGCACGCTTGGGCTTGGCGCTCGCCGCGCTTCGCCGGGTGCTGCCAACCTGTGCGTCCTTGCGGTAACGAGGGTTCTGCGCGCTTCGACGTGCCATGTACTATGCATCCCCTTCCGGGATAAACGTCCGGCCTGTAATGAGCTCATAGGCCTGGATGTAGCGATCCGAGGTCCCCTGTACGATCTCGTCAGGCAAAGCAGGAGGGGGCGGGGTCGTATCCCAACCGCTATTCTGCAGCCAATCGCGTACGTACTGCTTGTCGAAGCTCCCCTGACCGCGACCGGCCGCGTACTCGTCTGCCGGCCAAAAACGCGAGGAGTCGGGCGTGAGCACCTCGTCGATCAAGGTCACCACGCCACCGATGAGGCCGAACTCGAACTTGGTATCCGCGATGATGATCCCGCGTGAAGCCGCATGCACACGCGCCGTGCTGTAGACGGACAGCGACTTGGCGCGCAGCTCCTCGGCATGCTCAAGGCCGATGATCTCGACCATGCCCTCGAAGCTGATGTTCTCGTCGTGCAGGCCAATTTCGGCCTTGGTGCTCGGGGTGAAGATCGGCTCGGGCAGCATGCTCGACTCCTGCAGGCCCGTTGGCAACTCGATGCCGCAAACGGTCCCCGAGCGCTGATACTCGTTCCAGCCGCTGCCGGCCAGATAGCCGCGCACGATGCACTCGACGGGAAAGACCTTGGCCTTTCGCACGAGCATAAAACGTCCACGCAGGTAATCTGCGTGGGGTTTGAACTGCTCGGGCAGGTCCGCCACGTCGGTGGAGAGCCAGTGGTTCTCCACGATGTCGCCCAGGAGCTCGAACCAGAACATCGAGAGCCGGGTGAGTACCTGGCCTTTATATGGAATCGTGTCTGGAAGCACGATATCGAACGCGCTGATGCGATCCGAGGCCACGAGCAAGAGTGCGTCACCTAGGTCATACAGGTCGCGCACCTTGCCTTGGGAATCGGGACGGAGGCCCTGCGGCTGCGTCATAGCAGTCGCTCCTTTCGGGACTTGCCTTGACGGCGGGCCGTGCCGCTGCCCAAAGGGCGACGACCTGCTACAAGGGCGGCGGGATACGCGGCCATTGTAGGTCATAGCGAGCCTCTGTTACTAGGCGAGTCTACGGCGTCAGGAGCGCGCTCACGCCATCGCGAACCGTCTGGTCTACCGCAGCAAGCCCGCCGAGGAATCTGACTTGCGAGATCATGGCGACGTTTCGCGCAAGCGCAGATGCCGTTTGCGCCGGCAGCGTCGCGCTTTCAGTCAGAAGGAGCACCGATCCACCGGTACCCTGCACGACGCCGCCCGCAAGCGCGTCGTAGGGAGAACGGCCTGTGGCGATTGCGGGTGAAGCATAAGAGAGCCCTGCATGTGCGACGGACCAATCCGCGACCTTCACGGCGGTGTCGAAGCGGTCCGTGCCGCCGATACGCGTGACACCAGAAGTGCCGAACACCCCCCAAAGATCCGACCAAGCTCCGAATGACACGGCCGAGGTTCCGCCAAGGATTACGGCGCGCCGCCCGTGTAGGGCAGCAAAGTCCAAAGTCGCTGCCGGGACACCCGAGTCAGAGGGAACGAGCAGAGTGGGCCATCCATTTGCTGCAGCGGCCGGGGAAGCGGCGAGTGCATCGGCGAAGTTCTGCCCGGTGGCCACGAAAAGCGTGCCGTCGTAGGCAGGGCCAACCGCTGTGATGGTCTCGGCAGCGACCTTGCGGGCCGTGTCGTAGCGGTCCGTGCCGGCAATCCTGCGCACGCTTAGCCCAGCGTCAGACAAAAATCCTGCGACACTATAGTCGACCGCTCCGGTGCCCCCGATGATAATCGCCTTGGTTGCTCCGAGTCGCTGAATCTCGGTGGTCACCGCAGATGGGACAAGTGACTTCTCCACCAGAAGGATCGGCGAGCCAAGCGCGCCCGCAAGTGATGAGGCGCCCAAAGCGTCCGGCCAGTTGCGTCCGGTGGCTATCAGGACCGTGTCCGCCGAAGCGAATCCGAGTTTGGAGCTCGCAACCGCAGTTGCGAAGCGGTCGGGCCCATCGACCGAAAGGATGCTGACCGAATCGTCCTCCACGATCGAAAAGACGACCTGCTTGGCGGTCTCGTCGTTGCCTGCATTGTCACGCGAGCGGTAGCTCAGCGTGTGAATTCCCATGTCGGTCACATCGAATGCTCCAGTGAAGGCGAGCTCGGGGCCGCCGTCCAGCGTGTACGTGGTGCTGGCAACCAGCGACGAAGCATCCGTGGCGAACAGACTCACGTTGGCCGTGAACTCGTACTTCTGGGGCTCGATCGAAGTTGTAGTGACAGGCGGCGTCGTATCCACCCGGATCATGCGATGTGAGACAGGACCCCAGTTGCCTGCGTTGTCACACACCCGCACATGGAAGTACCGCGTGCCATCGCCCAGCGACGAGTACGTAAACGAGCTCCAGGTGGAGTCCTGCACGGTGTCGGGCGTGGTCGAGGCATTCGTGTCCAGCACATATGAGTAGCCAGAAACCCCGCTTCCGGCGTCCGAACTCGACCAGTTGATGGTGGCGGTGTTGTTCGAGTACCACGTCGCCTCGCTTACATGCGACGGCGAAGCGAGGTCGAGCACGGGCGGACCCGTGGTGTCCAAAATGATGCTGTCGCTCAAGGAGGCTATCGTCGCCGAGGCGGCGTCTCGATACTCGACCGTCACCGTCTTTAAGCCGTCTCCGGCCGGCAGCACGATACCGTACGAACTCGCATAGTTCACCCACGAGCCAAAGCCCAAGCCCGTGTTGATGCGCATGGTGGATGCGCCGCTCACCGACGAGGCGACCGTCACCGAGGGGGAGTTCGTGAAGACCGCCCCGGCGTTCAGGGACATCGTATTGGCGAGCATGCCAATCCTGGCAGTCATGCTCGCGCTGTTATCGCTGACGCTGTCCATCACGACAAGCGAAGCGGCCCCCGAGGACCTGTTGGAGTTCGGCACGCTCGACGCGCGGAATGCGCGGTTGTTCGTCGTGCCGGGATACGGATCGGCCGCTGTTCCACGATCCGTCTTGCTGTCCATGCTTTGAGTCCCTGCGGCTTCCTCCAGGTCAACAAGCTTGTGGGCCTCGTTGTCGTTTTGGTCGTTGTACCCGATCATCGCCTCATCGACATGCCACACAAGGATTCCACTCCCGGGAATGCCCGAGTCGGTACCCGTTTGTTGGCGGTTCTCGAACAACCAGTACTCCGATCCGCTCGTAGCGCCGTTCGGGTACATCTTCCAAGCACTCGCGGCACGTGAGGTGCCTACCGCCGGCAAGCTTCGCGATACAGCCGCACCAGTCGCGGTCTGTGGCTGCAGCCAACCCAGCCTCGCCGAGGACCATGCGTCCATCCGCGCGGGGCTGTCGCCTAGTCGCAGAGGCCCGTTCCAGCTCCCGGAAGCCATGAGACTCCACTCGCCAATACCTGAGCTGGTGCCGTCGCGGTCATAGAGGTCCGGCAGTCCCAGAGTGTGTCCAAGCTCATGTGCGTAGACACCCGGCCTCATGTCTCCGGGAGTCGCCCAGTACTCGGGTTCTGTCGAGTATTGCCACACATACACGCCGTCACACAGGATCGGGGTGCGAGTCGCCCATGCGTGCGACCATATGTGATTGGCGATCGGGCCGTTATACTCGGCGCCTTCGCCGGCGTGGATGACCATCACGTTGTCGACGTAGCCATCGCCATCGTTGTCGTACTGGCTGAAATCGACGCGCGAGTTCACAAGACCGATGGCATCTTCGACCATCTTCTGCGAGTTGTTCGGATAGGTGCCGCGTCCGTATTCCGTGCCCGCGTAGTACGCGAGCGACTGCGGCAAACGGGTCCACTCGAGGCTCGATGGTTCATTGCCATCGACGGTCACGATGTCGATGAGCCCCCGGGTCGAGGGGGTGCCATAGCTCACTTCGCGGTAGTATCCGCGCAGACTCGCTGGGCCGAAAAGGTCCGCGAACAGCATGTCGTCAAAGAACGTGCTCGCCACCTGATAAGGATGATCCGAGAAATCGACGAGTATCGCCAACGTGCGCAGTGGGCCTGTGGTGGTGGCCTGAGGCGTCACCATGAGCCTCGGGACGCCAGTTTTGTCCGGCAGCACCCTGAGCTGTTTGTCGGCTACCGAGTCGACTCCGAGCGCCTGGGCGTTGGACTCGAGTTCCGTCAGGCGTGCGGCAAGTGCGGGGTCCTCGGCAGCGGCCTTTGACAGGAGCGGGCCCGGGGAATTGGCGAATGCAACCACGGGCGTCACGGCGAGCGCGACGAGTGCGGCGGCAACCATGACCGCAAGCTTGAACTTCACGAACACTCCAAACGCGACTCATAGGGGAGTTTGGTCGAGACTCATAGGGGAGTTTGGTCGACAGTCTCTGTATCGACCTTCACCGTCGCATCCGTTAGGGCTCAACGGACGTACGGTGACCCGTATCACCAGCCTCGAGAAATCCGCGCTATGCAACAAAGAACAACAGCGCGAGCGAACCGTGTACCAACGCGAAAGCCATGAGGGCCAAAGCTGCCCATTTGTGCACCTTGAGATGAGCCTTGCCCTTGAAGTGGATGACCCGAAGGCCCACAAGCACCTGGAACGCCAGCAAGGTAAATAGGACGATCCCCCCCGCGACGATGTTGGCGAGTTGGATCTCTTGTCCAAAGATCATGAAAGCCCCTCTCCGATGCGAGTGCGACGTACGTCACGGTAATCATATCGCTGTTCTGAGTCCGCGACGCCCATGGGGTAAAGATCGGTGTGAGACCTTACGCCTCAAGGACCAGCGGTATCGCGATGGTGAAGACGCTGCCGCCACCTTCGCGGCGAGTCGCCTCGACACAGCCACCATGGCGCTCGATGATCTCGCGAACGACCGCAAGGCCTATGCCCAGGCCGCCTGAGGCGCGGTCTCTGGCTTCGTCTGCGCGCCAGAAGCGCGAGAACACCTGCTCGAGGTTCTCTTGGGCGATCCCGATGCCCGTGTCCGCGATCTCGATGAGCGCGCGCGCGTCATCACGGCGCACGCTCAGCGTGACGGTTCCGCCGGGCGATGAGTAACGAGCGGCGTTGGAGAGCAGGTTGCCGATGGCCTGCGTCAGGCGATCGCGATCCGCGTGGATGTGTAGGCCCACCTCTATTCGCTCATCGATTGCCAAGCCGATGGCGTCAAGCAAAGCGCGGTGTGCATCCAAAGCGACACGAACCGGACCGGCCGCATCGATCACCTCGAACCGCATGGGGATGTTGCCGCGCTCAAGGCGTGTGAGTTCCAAGATGCCCGCGGTGAGACGAGAGAGGCGCACCGTCTCATCACGCACGATCTGGAGATGCTCCGCGTCGGCCGGATAAACGCCGTCTTGCATGGCCTCGACCGTGGCCTGGATCGCCTGCAGCGGTGTACGCAGCTCGTGCGCCACATCGGCTGTAAGGCGCCTCTCCATCTCGCGATCCGCCTCGATTGCATCGGCCATATCATCGAACGTCCGGCCCAACACACTGATGGCGTCATCGCCGAGTATGCCGGTTCGGGCATCACGGTCCCCGTCGGCCAGCGCCTTGGCTGCCTCGGTAATCCGATCGATCGGGCGGACGAGAGACATGGCGAACCACAGACCAGCAAGCGACGCGAAAAACACAGCGAACACCGCTGCCGCCAGAAGGCCAAGAGCGCTCGAGCGCCTGAACCGCAGGTCGTTGTCGGTCAGCAGGCCCTGGGGCGAAAGCGACCACACTCGTACGAGTCCTACGACCTCATCAGCAGCCACGACAGGTGCCGTGACCACCGGGCCTTGCGGATCCGTCGCATTGACGGGGGGTCCGAGCATCGCATGCTCGCGCAGATTGAGGGCGGAGGAGTCGTCGTAGATAATCCCGCCTTGAGCATCGAGCACCTGTAGCGCCAGGCCCGAGAGCATGCCGTATCGCGGGAGCTGGCTAAAGGCGCTAAGCGACCAGCCCCCGGACTGTGTGTAGGACGTGGAGAGTAGCTGTGAGGCCCCGTTTGCGGTTTCCTGCAACTGGTCTTGCACGTACTTGTCGAACTGCCCGGCCCAAACGAACCAAAGAATCCCTGCGGCCAGAAGCATCGTGATCGCCGCAACGGCGGCGAAAGCGAGAGCCAGTCTTCGGCTAAGGGTGCCTTCTGGTCCCTGCTTGCGGGCGGCTCCGATCACCCGGACTACACCTCGTCGGACTTAGGCGACTCGAACCTGTAGCCGACACCGTGCACGGTGTAGATATAGGTCGGGGTCTTGGGATCGTCGCGCAGCTTCGCGCGCAGGTTCTTCACGTGCGAGTCGATGGTGCGCTCATACCCCTCGAAGTCATATCCAAGCACCTTCTCGACGAGCTCCATGCGCGAGTAGACGCGACCGGGATAGCGCGCGATCGTCGTGAGCAGCTTGAACTCGCTCGCTGTCAGATCGAGCTCCTCCTTGCCGAGGAACGCCTTGTGCGCGGCGACATCGATAGACAGTTCGCCGTACTCGAGCCGATCGCGCTGGGGCTCCTCGCCCACATGCGCTCTACGCAGAAGTGCCCTCACCCGTGCAACGAGTTCGCGTGGGGAGAAGGGCTTCACGAGGTAGTCGTCGGCACCAATCTCAAGACCAGCGATCCGATCCTCTTCCTCACCTTTCGCCGTCAGCATGATGAT
>JAURYZ010000212.1 GCA_030653635.1 Coriobacteriia bacterium
TGAACCGCTTCCGCTCCGAGTCAGCGATCTTTGAGTGGGACCTAACCAACGAGGCCTTCGCCTCGAGTTTCGAAAGTGCCAAGGCATTCGAGGCATGGACGGCCGAGATGCGGGAGGCCATCCGAGAGGTGGATGCGGAGCGGCCCATCACGATGTCGGTCGATCCCGAGACCATGTATCGGCACACGGGTGTGGACCCACGCAACGGATTGGATGACAACGAGTTCCTCGCAAGCCACGCGACTGCGGCCTATCGCGCCTACGCGGCCGAGGGTCCGCTGAGTTTCGGCCCGAGCACGTACCTAGACTCGTTTTTGCTGCGCTCGGCCGCCCGTGAGCTGCCTGTTCTCATGGATGACGTCGGAGTCTTCGCCTTGGATAACTCAGCTGCCGAGGAGAGCGCGTTTGTTCGGACCTCTCTGTACTCCGCGTTCATGAACAGGGCGGCCGGGGTCATGATGCGCCGCTATAAGGACATGGACACCGAGCGCCGCGAACCTTACTTCCGTGACCCGTTCGAGGTCTTGGTCGGTATCGCCGAGACGAGCGGCGCTCCCAAACCTGCGTTCCAGGAGGTCGCATCATTCATTCGCGTGGCCGCGCGGATCGATCTTCGCCGCTATCAGCTGGCGCAGGAGCGCACGGCCGTTCTCATCCCCAGCGAGCGCTACGCGCCTTTGCCCAACCTAGCGGGACTCTATGATCCGCGTGCATGCCTTCAGGCCTACATTGCCGCGAAGGAGGCGCACGTGCCTGTCACGGTCGCTCGCGAGAGCGATGAGTTCGGCGCGTACTCGGTCATCATCATCCCGTCGACGTTCGAGTTGGAAGCTGCGTCTTGGGAGCGGCTGGCGGAGTTCATTCAGACCGGCGGCACCGTGGTCCTGTCCTATGGTGGTGGCGATGCGCATCCCGCGATCAGGGAGATCTTCGGCGTCGAGTTTTTGGGTGACGGGGGCGGACGTGAGCGGCTGTCGTGCAGGGTCGCCCAGGCCGATGTTCTGGGCTCGCTGCGCTCGTTTGACTCATCGATCGAGATCCCGAACTTCGCGTTGCTTGGCCACGGCGGCGCCACGGTGGTGGCTACGGACGCAAAGGGCAGCCCGCTTCTCACACTCAACCAGCTCGGCCAAGGCCGGGCCATCTATATGGCCGCTCCTGTGGAACGCGCGCTGGCGCAGGGCGATCCGTACGCGGCGCCTGCGGCTGTCACCTCGATGCTGCGTACAGTCTACGGCGCTGTTGCGCGCGCAGCCGGGTGCGGGGCTCCGGTGGAGTGCGATGCTGCGCAGGTCGAGACAGCGCTGTTCCTCGGCGAAGAGGATGACATCTTGCTTCTGCTCAACCACTCGGCTGAGAAGTTGACCGCCGGGCTTTCGCTGGAGCGCAATGTGGCCGCGATCGCGGACGTCAGGGGTGGGACACCGGTTGCGGTAGGAGATGTGGGCTTTGGGGTTCCGCTCGCACCAAGCGGTGTGGCCGCATTGCGTCTCATCTACCGATAGGGTCCTTGTGATGGGGTAAACTGCTGTCGAAGTACTCCTCAGGGCGGAGAGGTCGAATGAAAGACGGCATACCGCAGTCCCGAGCATTCCTACTTGAATCATGGATCGAGTTCCATGAGGTGATCGAGTCGCACCCTGAGGTGCGCAAGCTGCTCTTCGACCCGGTGACCGGCTTGCCGACCACGCCACTGCTTTTCCCTCGCATCCGCATGTTGCTCGAGGAGCGCGGCGAGGTCTCTTTACTCGCCGTCAATGTGGTGCGGTACAGCAAGATCGAGGAGATCTACGGCTGGAAGGTGTTCGACGACGTCATGCGCGAGGTCGCTCACGCGCTCGAGGCAATCGCCGGCAGCGTGTTGCGCGACTCCGACATCATCGCAGAGCTCATGATCTCGGGTAACTCGTTTGTCGTGGTGCTCTCGCCGCCGCGCAATAGCGTTACGATCGATGCGGATGCACGACAGCTGATCGTGCAGAAGGTCGAGCAATCCATTCGCGAGTACCTCGTGGGGGCGATGGATCCTGCGGTGTACAAGAAGTTCGGCTGCTACGTCGGGGCGGCGACGGTTAGCTTCGACAAGGACGTCCGTCTCGAGCGTCTCGTGCACGATGGTCTGGACAGCGCCTTGCGGGACTCGAGCTCGCGTGAGTCAGTCGACCACGAGCGTCGTCGCGACCTTCTGGCTGAAATCATCCGCAAAGAGCAGGTCCGTACGCTCGTTCACCCGATATTCAACCTCGACGACATGTCGATACTCGGATATGAAGCCTTGTCGCGAGGCCCGGTGGACAGCGAGTTTGAGCGTCCCGACAAGCTCTTTCATGTCGCGTACGACACGGACCTCGTTTTGCGCCTGGAGCGCTTGTGCCGCAAGAAGGCTATCGAGGCCGGAGCCAAACTGCCTGCGGGCCGTTTGCTGTTCATCAACATAGAGCCCGAGGCGGTCGCCGATCCCGAGTTGCGTGAGATCATGACAACCACTCTTCTGGCTCAATCCAACATCACCGCAGATCGCATCGTGCTTGAGATTACCGAGCGCTCCGCGATCACGGACTTCTCATCGTTCCGCTCCACGCTCGAGTACGTTCGCGCGCTTGGCTTCCAGGTCGCGGTCGATGACGCAGGCGCAGGTTATGGCTCCCTCCAGTGCCTAGCAGAGGTGCATCCGGAGTGGCTCAAGATCGACCTGTCGCTGATTCGCGATGTGGACACCGACGAAATCCGCTCACAGCTCGTGGGCAGTCTCGCGTCGTTCGCGGACAAGATCGGTGTGGGCCTCATCGCCGAAGGGATCGAGACCATAGGCGAGCTGGCGAAGCTGCGTGAGCTAGGTGTGCGATACGGGCAGGGCTTCTTGTTCGCACGCCCAGCGGATCCGTTCCCTGCTGACGACTCGTTTGGCGACCTGTCGTCTTACTGATTGCCACCCAACAAGGAGGGTCGATGGAGTCCGTCAAACTCACTGCGCTGTCCACCAAGGCTGGTTGAGCCGCCAAGTGGGGTCCGGCGGACCTCAA
>JAURYZ010000232.1 GCA_030653635.1 Coriobacteriia bacterium
GATATACATCATCGACGAGGTCCACATGCTCTCGACCGGGGCGTTTAACGCGCTGCTCAAGAGCATCGAGGAGCCGCCGGCCAAGGTCGTCTTCGTCTTGTGCACGACTCACCCGCACAAGGTTCCCGAGACGATACACTCGCGCTGCCAGCGTTTCGATTTTCACCGAATCGGCGTAGACGACATCGTCAGACGCCTTGAGCACATCTGTGAGAAAGAGGGCATTACGGTGACACAGGGTGCCCTCACCCTAGTCGCCAAGCACGCTGCGGGTGGGATGCGAGATGCTATCACCACCCTCGAACAACTCTCGGCCTTCACCGGTCGGTCGATTGCGTTGGACGACGTCGAAGGGCTTCTTGGGCAGGTCGATACGGCTTTGCTCGTTGAGGTTAGCGATCTGATCGCCGCGCGCGATGTTGTCGGATGTTTTCGTTTTGTGGCCCGACTCGGCGAGTCCGGTGTAGACATGGCCGAGTTCGTGAGAGAGCTCATAGGTCACGTGCGCGATCTTTACGTCACTTCGGTGGTAGGAGATCCGGCTGGCATAGTCGACACCACCGGCGAGCAAATGGCACGGATCGTCACGCAGGCCGGCAGTTTCACTCCCGCCCGACTCGCGCGCATCCTGGACACCCTCGGCGACCTTGGCGCCGAGCTGCGCTGGTCAAGCGACCCAAGGCTTTCGCTTGAGGTCGCATTCACTCGCATGGCCAGGCCCGAGGGGGATCTGACCCTTGACGCTCTTGCGGAGAGGATCGAGATGCTCGAGCTGCGTGGATCGCAGGGCGGTTCCGCCGCACTCGCAGCCCCGAAGCCCGCTGTGGTCGCACCCACACTTGCGACCCAGGTTTCAAGCTCCGAGGTGCCTGCATCCGCGCCCCCGACGCCAGAACCCGTCGCCGTAGAATTGACGCATAGCTCAGGTCCACTCGACCGCGCTCACATCAAACGTGCTTGGCCTGCAGTTCTTGCTGAGTTCAGGCGGATCAAGCCCTCACGGGCCGGAGGTTTCGCCAGCACCGAGGTGGATATCGACCCCGATGGCGCAACTATGGTCGTGGAGTTCCCAGCCGATCAGTCTATCGCGATCGTGAGCGCGCCAGAGACCCGCGAAGTACTTGGGACCGCATTGGCCAAAGTGCTCGGATCCATCCCGCCGTATCGTTTCCAGCAGGGGCGCGGGGCTGTCCAACCAATCGTGTCTGCTGAGCCAGCAGCACATGTCGATGTTGCGATTCCGGTCGTCGACGAGACCCTCTCTTACAATACGCCGCAGGCTGTCGTCTCGGTACCCGCCGCAGCGCCAGCCGAGGAACACAGCATTGAACATCTACTCATGACAGAGTTGGGCGCCGAGATGGTCGCCGAGCACCCGCACGATGCGGGAGACGGAAAGGATTCAGATAAATGAAACCAAACATGGGCAATCTGATGAAGCAGGCGCAGAAGATGCAGGCAGATATGGCGCGTGTGCAAGAGGAACTCAAGAGCGAGAGCGTCGAGGCGTCCGCCGGCGGGGGCATGGTCAAGGTGACCATGACCGGAGATCTTCAGGTCAAGAAGGTTTCTATCGATCCGGCCGCTGTTGATCCTGATGACGTGGCCATGCTGGAGGACATCGTGGCTGCCGCCACAAACGAGGCGCTTCGTCAGGCTCAGGAGCTCGCCGGTGCCAAGATGTCCGCCGTGACCGGGGGTATGAATATCCCGGGTCTGATGTAGCGGTGCGCTACGCAGCCCCGATAGCGCGTCTGCTCGAGGAGCTCGAGAGGCTTCCCGGTGTGGGTCCGAAGTCCGCTCAACGCTTGGCGTATCACATCTTGCGCTCAGAGCCAGAGAGTGCGACGCGTCTTGCGGAGGCCATCGTCGAGGTGAAACGAACTATTCGTTTCTGTTCGCGATGTTTCAACTTCGCGGAGGCCGAGCTGTGCGAGGTCTGTGCGGATACGAGTCGTGATGCAACAGCGATCTGCGTCGTGGAGGAGCCACGTGATCTGGTTGCGGTAGAGCGGACCGGCGAGTTCCGCGGTGGCTATCACGTGCTACAGGGAGCCATTTCGCCCATCGATGGTATCGGGCCTGAGCAGCTTCGTGTACATGAGCTGCTGGCCCGACTCGGGGACGGTGCGGTGACAGAGGTCATCATCGCCACCAATCCGAACGTGGAGGGTGAGACCACCGCCCTTTATCTCGCGCGCCTCATCAAGCCGCTCGGGGTGCGCGTGACGCGTATCGCATCGGGTCTTCCTGTGGGTGGGGACTTGGAATATGCGGATGAAGTCACCTTGGGACGCGCGCTGGAGGCTCGTCGGGAGATGTGACCTAGGTGCATATTGCCATTTATTGGTTACCGTTCACCGATAATCTCAGTCCGTTGACCGTCACAATGCATCCGTACACCGCTCGCCCCCGCGTACTCTGTTGTGACCTGCCCGCCGACCTATGCACGAGCGACCAGCCTGGACAGCTCGGTATACGGCGGTCTCGATTCAGAAAGGGGAGTTCCATGCAGCTTACGGAGATTCGTTGGCATGCGCGTGCTGGACAGGGTGCCGTTACCGCGGCCAAAGTCGTAGCTGAGACTGCGCTGTCCGCAGATCAGTACATGCAGGCGATGCCCGAGTATGGCCCTGAGCGCATGGGTGCGCCGATTAAGGCGTTCACCCGTATCAGCGACGAGCCCATCGAGATCCACAACAACATCGAGTTTCCCGACGTGGTCATTGTATTGGACGATTCACTCATCGATGTCGTGGACGTCACCGAGGGCATCAAGCCAAATGGGTCGATCATCATCAACACCTGCTCACCCGCAGCGGCGGTCAAGAAGGCACTGGGCGTGGCCGACACGGTCACGGTGGCCTGTGTCGATGCTTCCGGTATCGCTCTGGACACCATCAAGCGTGACATTCCAAACACTCCGATTGTAGGCGCGTTCACGAAGGTCACGGGCGTCATCAACATTGATACTTTCAAGGGTTTGCTGGCCAAGAACCTCTCGAAGAAGTTCGGCCAGGAGATGATCGATGCTAACTTCGCGGCTGTCGATCGTGCATACCAGGAGGTGACGGTAGCGTGAAATGGGACATCTCAAACATGAGTGAGTGGACCGTCGAGGATTTTCCGCATGCGGCCATCATTCCCGAGAGCGGCAACTCGGATGACTACAACGTCGGCGGGTGGCGCAGTGAGCGCCCGTACCGCGATGACGAGGTATGCACCCACTGCATGCTGTGTTGGATCTTCTGTCCAGACACGGCGGTGGTCGTGAAGGACGAGAAGGTCGTCGATTTCGATCTTGCGCATTGCAAGGGTTGTGGGATCTGCGCCAACGAGTGCCCGACCAACCCCAAGTTCGGCAAGAGCGCGATAGAGATGGTTCCCGAAGGCTGCGAACTACCGGGGGTGAAGTAGCAGATGGCTAATCAGAAGACCATAGCCGAGACAGGCAACGTACTTGTCGCTCAGGCGATGCGTCAGTGCAAGCCAGACGTCATGGCTGCGTATCCCATCACGCCTCAGACGACCATCGTCGAGGAGTTCGCCAAGTACGTGGCACAAGGTCGATGCCACACTGAGTACGTGACTGTTGAGTCCGAGCACTCCGCCATGAGCGCGTGCGTCGGTGCTTCGGCCGCAGGTGCCCGCGTCATGACAGCGACTTGCTCACAGGGCCTTGCGCTCATGTGGGAGGAGCTTTACATCGCGGCGGGAATGCGGCTGCCGATCGTTATGGCCAACGCGAACCGCGCGCTGTCCGCACCGATTAATATCCACTGTGACCACAGCGACGCCATGGGCGCTCGTGATGCAGGCTGGATCATGCTGTTCGCCGAGACCGCACAGGAGGCGTATGACAACACGATCATGTCAGTGCGCATCGCCGAGCACTCGGACGTTCTGCTTCCTGTGATGACCTGCCTCGACGGATTCATTACTACGCACTCCGTCGATCGTGCCGACATCTTTGATGACGATACGGTAGCCGAGTTCGTGGGCGAGTACGTGCCCGCGTACGCGTTGCTTGATACCGATAACCCTTCCAGCCACGGTAACTTCTCGGGTCTGGGTGGCCCCTACTTCGAATTCAAGAAGCAGCAGCGCCTAGCGATCGACGCGTCCATGGCCGTCATCAAGTCCGTCGGAGCCGAGTTTTCGGAGCTATCCGGCCGCCCCTTCGACGTCGTCGAGGGCTGGGGCATGGAGGACGCGGAAGTCGTGATCGTCGTGATTGGCTCAAGTGCGGGCAATGTGCGCCATGTGGCCCGAGGACTTCGCGCGCAGGGCATCAAGGCCGGCGTTCTTAAGATCCGCGTATTCCGCCCATTCCCTGCAGCAGAGGTCGCTGCGGCGCTTGTCGGCGTCAAGGCCATCGCGGTCATGGATCGTTCAGAGAGCTTCGGTGCCGAGGGTGGTCCGCTGTATCTTGAGGTCAGAAGCGCGCTTTACGACTCGTCGGAGCGCCTGCCGGTCGTGGACTATATCTATGGTCTCGGCGGTAGCGATGTGAGACTGGAACTCATTGAGCGGGTCTACTCCGACCTGGCTGATATAGCTTCCGGCTCGATGGCCCCGTTCGGCATGACCTACCTCGGAACCCGATAGGAGGGGACGCAGATGGCATCACTCAAGGATCTCACACACAATCCGGACCGCCTCGCCGGTGGTCATCGCTTGTGCTCTGGATGCGGCGCCTCCATCGCCGTACGTCAGATACTGCTCGCCGCAGGCGAAACCCCGCTTGTTGCGGGCTGCGCGACCGGTTGTCTAGAAGTGTCGACGTCGATCTACCCCTATTCGTCGTGGCGCGTTCCATTCATCCACAACGCATTCGAGAACTCCGCCGCCACGATCTCGGGCGTTGAGGCCGCGTTCAAGGGCATGCAGCGCGCCGGCAAGATCCCGGCGGACAAGAAGGTCAAGTTCGTAGCATTCGGAGGCGATGGCGGCACCTATGATATCGGCTTGCAGTCGCTTTCGGGTGCAATGGAGCGCGGGCACGACATGGTCTATGTCTGCTACGACAACGGTGCGTACATGAACACCGGCATCCAGCGCTCCTCGGCGACCCCGCTAGGCGCTTGGGCCACGACGTCTGAGGTTGGCAAGGCCCAGCAGGGCAAGATCCAGCGACGCAAGGATCTCACCTCGATCATCGCGGACCACAACATTCCTTACGTCGCTCAGGCCTCCGTGAGCCATTGGCGGGACCTCACCACCAAGGCGGAGAAGGCGTTCGCCGTCGATGGACCCGCATTTCTGAACGTGCTCGCACCATGCCCTCGCGGCTGGCGCACGCTTCCGAACAAGTCGATTGAGCACGCGAAGTCGGCTGTGCAGACGGGGTTCTGGCCCCTGTTCGAGGTGGAAGACGGCGTGTGGCGTCAGACTGTCAAGGTCCCGACCCGCAAGCCGATCGAGGAGTTCATTCGGCCCCAAGGTCGCTTCAAGCACCTGTTCGCTCCGGGCAACGAGGCCCTTCTGGAGTCGATTCAAGTTGAAATCGATCGATACTGGGACTACATCATGGATCGCTGCGCGACGAAGTAGCGAAGCGTAAGATCCACGTTTTGGATGCACTCGCAGGCCCCCGACCTTCAAACTCGGGGGCTTGCTCTTTTTCCTCCCGTGGCCTCTCCTGATGCTAGAATCGGTATCGTCCGCCATACTGCAAGCTCTCTCAACGGAGGCAAGTCACTTGCCTGTCACTCCCAAGGCTCGGAGCTCTCGATGCTGACGAGGATATTTGGTCGGCATCTCTACAGCCAGATCGTGGCCCCCCTCGTGCTCGCCTCTGTCCTTGTCGGGCTGCTTGCGACGGGTGTGGCGGTCTTTTTCTTGGGGACTTTGACCGACGGTTGGGTCGATGAAGTCGCGTTGGGCTCTGTTCAGAACCTCGAATCCCGCTTCGATTCACGTGCGTTGAACATGGTGCGCGTCACCGGGCTGGCCGCGGGCGACCAGAGTTTGCGCGAAGCGATTGCCTCAAACGACGCGTCCGGCACCGAGGCCATTCTCTCCAAGAACAATGACAGCCTCGATTTTGATGCGATGCTCGTCGTGGCTCC
>JAURYZ010000239.1 GCA_030653635.1 Coriobacteriia bacterium
TCATGGCGCGGCGATGCAGCGAGAACTCCTGATGTCGAAACAGATCGCGGACATGGTCCGCAGCGACCCTACCCTGGTCGAGCGTGCCAGAAGGCACGTGATCAGGCTCCTAAACGAAGAGCAGGGAATGGCCCGGTCGGACACTCTCGAATGGCGACAGCTGCTGGAGAGCTACTCGCCGGAAAGGGTTGCCGACTTGCTCGGATCGGAATCCTCGCGGGCGGAGCGCTTGCGTCAGAGCTCTCCGTTCTTCGCTGTGCTGACATCATCGGAACGCGACGCGATTCTCGAGCGGATGGCGGGAGGGTCTGAGTGAGATACGACCAGCTGGAACATGCGATTCGCGCCGCCTGCGACGTCTCGGGAGACACCGAACTGATCATCTTCGGGTCACAGGCGATACTGGCGACCGCCCCGAACGCACCGGAGTCTCTGCGTGCGTCAATCGAGATCGACATCCAAGCGAAGACGTTTCCTGAGCGAACTGACTTGATCGATGGTGCACTGGGCGAGGATTCGTTGTTTCACGCTACGCACGGGTTTTACGTCCACGGCGTCTCGGTGGAGGCGGCCACGCTTCCTGCTGGGTGGGAGAGCAGGACCATCGCAGTGCGGCACCCTGTCGGCACTCGGGGTGCTACGGGGCACTGCGTCGAGGCGCACGTTCTTGCCGCGAGCAAGTTGGTTGCGAATCGTGAGAAGGACCGGGTCTTCGTGACGACGCTGCTCATTGAAGGCATCATCGATGGGGCAGTGCTGCTGGAGCGGATTCAAGCGCTACCAGTGGATGCAGATCGCATTGCACATCTCACGATGTGGGTGTCCATCACGCTGGAGGACCTGATGCCCGGCTGACGGGAATCCGAGACCCCGTGCCCAAATACCCCACGAGCGCACAAGCTCGATCCAACTAGAACGTTGCTCACGTTGCCCTGTGCCAGGAAGGCAGCAGGTTCCTAGGTTGGCCCCAGGGTGCTGCGTGTCATGGTTGGATTTGGTGTAGACGTCGCCTGCCACAATCACACAAGCTGATTCCGAGTTTGAAATTGTGATACCGTGGAAGGTAGCATATATGCCGAAGATACGTCGTGGCGGCTACGTCTTTGTCGGCTGGATAGGCGATCACTCGCCACGGCATGTGCATGTCTTTCGTGACGGGATGCTCATTGTGAAGTGGGACCTGGAGAACTCCAAGGCTATGGAGGGTTCCATGCCCGGTCGCGTCAAGAAGTTGATCGTGGAGTTGGAAAGTGAAGGTCTGCTGTGAAGATTCGTGCCGTCAGGGCCAACAACCATAAACGGGTCTTCGAGATCACCGTCAGTAGGGGTGTTTATCCGATGCCCTATTCCAAAGTCGATCCGGTTCCAAGTAGGACAGACTCGATCGAGCGCGTGTATGCAGACGAAGAGCTGGGCCGAGAGGGCTTCACCTACGTCTTGAGGTCAGGATCAGAAGGGTCGGTCCACATCGACTCCGTCCTTGAGTACAACGAAGATCCTCGCTACATGCGCGATCTCCTGCTCTACAATCTCACGATTGAAGCGCAGAGATGCATGAAGGCCAGCCCGCTCTCGCAGCGGGAGATAATCCGTCGCGCCGGGACTTCTGCTTCGCAGATCACTCGTCTGCTTGACCTCGGCAATCGCACGAAGTCGGTCGACAAACTTGTCGTGCTGCTCGGCGCAATGGACTGCGAAGTCGAGTTCACTGTCCGTCCGGCACAAACGCAGTCCGCGAGCAGGCATGCGGGACACGCTGCAACAACGACGCAAGCGAGCCCGTCTTAGGTCATCGCAGGAACTAGAACAGAAATAGCGGAAACATCCCTGCTCTATGGTATAATCTGCGGTGCCATCAGAAGGGAAACGGGCATGGAGCCGACGTTGCCGGTCAGCGAGGCCGCAAGGCTTCTGAAAGTCACACCACGCACGATTCGCAACTGGGCCGCAGAAGGCACATTACGTGCGACGCGCGTCTCCCCCCGAGTGATGCTCGTCCCTCTGTCGGAAGTGCATCGTTTAACCGGAGGACTGGCGAGGCCCGACCTTTCCTCGGTCATCTGGGATGTCGACCTGTCGACGCTCGACGAGGATCGTCATGCGGATTTCATCATGCGCCGGGTGCTGGAAGCAGGCCGCCCCGAGCAACTGAGATGGCTGTTCAGGCGCTATAGCGAGGCGGCGATCAGCGACTTCGTAGTGCGAGATCGCGCGATGCCGGCGCGCACGAGCGAGGCCTGGGGCGAGCTGCTGAGGAGGCGTCGTGGTCGAGCTGCATGAAGAGGTGCTCTCAGCGGAGACATCCGCGGTCTTCGGCTGCCTTGGTACTCAACAGAGCTTGAACGCCTTCTATCTTGCGGGCGGCACGGCTGCGGCACTGCAGCTCGGGCACCGACTGTCGCTCGATCTAGACCTGTTCAGCGAGCGCCGTTGGTCATGGGAGTCGGCGAGTCAGGCTCTGAGCGCATGCGGGAAGGTGACCGTCGACATCCAGGAACCGGGCACGTTCGTCGGCTCCGTCTCTGAGGTGAGGGTCAGCCTCTTTCACTACCCACACATGTTGATCGAGGAGCCGGTGCCCACACGCTTCGGCATCCCGCTCGCATCGCTTTCCGACATCGGCTGTATGAAGCTCGTGGCGGTCGCCCAGCGGGGAAGCAAGAAGGACTTCGTCGACCTCTATCATCTCGGCGCTGCCGGTTACACGGTCCGGGATCTCATGCGTTTGCTTGATCGCAAGATGCCGGGTGTCTCATTCAATCCGCTGCACATTATCAAGAGCCTCGCGTACTTTGACGATGCCGACGCAGAGCCGGACCCGATCATGCTCGTGCCCTATGAGTGGTCCAAGGTCCGCGAGTACTGCGCCCGTCAGGCCGACGCACTACTTGCCGAGATCATCGACTAGACGCGGAAGGCTACTGCGCCTTGAGTGCGCGAACCGCTTCGGCGATCTCGGGTGACAGTTGGTGTAGCGACTTCAAGCCGGCCAGGGCGCGCTTCTCCCACCCGCGCCCTCGATCGGCGATCGCTTCCCATGCGAGCGTTATGTCCCCTGGGCGCTCTTGGGCCAGGACCTCAAGGCACTGTGATGCCTGCCACAGGTCCTTATCCCTCTTCGCATGGGCCGTCGCTGGTCTCTCACCGGAAACGATCAGCTTGTGCAGTGCGAATCGTGCCGGGTCGGGCACGACCACACTGGTCGCCCCGCCATTGATCACGGCACCGGGAATCGCGGAGTCCATCAGGAAGTCCAGGTACTTGAGTGGCTGCGCCGTCGCAGCAAAGCGCTGGAGTCTGATCGGCGCCTGGCCTTGTCGTCGTGCGGGGGAGAGGAGATCCACGCGCAGCCCCTGTCCGCGCACTTTGAACGACGTGGAGGGGCTTCTCGGATCCAGTCCCGGCACGGGCAAGAAGCCCATCTCAAGGCTCGCGAGGGTCCCCGGGATGTCGGTAGCGACGTCGGGAAGAGCGATGTTCATGGTTCGCGCCGCGGCCACGTCGACGTCTTGAGTGCGAAGGGTCGCACCAGACCAGCGTGCCCCAAGCATGTTGCCGATCACGATGAAGGCGTGGGTGCCTACCAGTACGCCACCGAGCCTGAACACACCGGCATCGGCCAACGATTTCAAGACGCGCGCCGATGCCGCATCCGTAGTCATGGCCCCGCCGGCTCTGAGCAGTGAACCGAGTCGCTGTATCGAGGTCTGATCCTCGGCGACGAGTTCCCGCGCGACAGCGTATCGTTGGGCCACGCGATCAAGGGCGTCGCTCTTGCGTCCCAAGTAGATCTGATGCTTCGCGTTACCGGGGCTCAGGTGCTGGAAGTAGTAGTACTGCTGACCTTTGACGGTCTTGGTGACGAAGCTGCCCTGGAGATGCCCGATGGCGCGCTGCGCTTCATACGCGGCGAGACGCTCAAGAAGCTCCGCATAGAGCGTTTGGACTTCGAGAGGTTGTTTCTCCATGGCGCCTCCTTGGTTATACGCAGGATACCGCGGTACTGCGTATAACTCAACCGCTCACCCGGCACTCACCCCAGCAGCCGCGCGCGGCATGCCCCACTCGAGGCGAGGCGCCGGTCCGCTGTCACGAGTTCGCAGTCCAGCTCGACCGCGAGCGCTGCGAAGGCCGCGTCGTAGAGCGTGAGTCCGTACCGGGCAGCGATCGAGCCCGCCGCCCGAGCGAGCTGTGCGTCGACCGGATGCCACTGGAGCCGAAACCCCTCAAGCACGTCCGCGACGCGCATCAGTTCGTCCCCGTCGAAACGTCGCTGCTTCAACGCGTTCAGCACTTCCAGTCGCATGTGATCGGGTGACGCCAGTGCTGCCGCACCCGCCAGGTGATCCTGCAGCAGTTCCCAGGATTCAGCGACGTGTGACTCGCGCTCGGCCACGAACCACTTGGTCGTCACCGATGTGTCGACCACCCGCCGCACGGCCGCCTCACTCATCGATGCTCCAAGGCTTGTAGTCGTTGTCGCGGTCGCGCCGGATGATCTCGGTGACGTCCATCCCAGGGTGCGCGACCTTCGCGATCTCGCGCGCGTCCGCCATCGCCTGCAGGATGCTCTCGCGCCTCTCCTGTGCAGCTCGCTTCTCCTGGAGGTGCGCGATGTAGTGTGCAGTCGCCTCCTGGACGAGTCCGCTGCGGGAGCGGTCGAGTTCCTCGGCTAAAGAATCGACCTGTTCGAGCAGGTCGTCGGGCAGCGACACGTTGACTTTGGCCATGATGCGCCTCTCTGGTAGTGCCGAACGGTGGTGCTAGGAAGGAGTATACCCAAAAGGAGGCATTGCCGTCGCGCCGTGCATGGCCTCGAATTCAGGTGCCAGTGAACTAGGGCGCATCTTCGATGCATTCAATCAGGTCGAGCACCCCGAGGGCGCCTCGACAAAGGGCACCGGCCTCGGGCTGGCCATCACGCGCGACTTGGCGCAGCTGCTCGGAGGCGACGTCAGCGTCACCAGTGTCGAGGGCGAGGGGTCCGTGTTCACAATCTGCCTTCCCTCACTTAGTGGTGAGCGTTAGGACTTCCTGGGACGGGACCCATGATCTTGGGACGAACTCCTGATTGCGCTCAAGGTAGTGCACGAGCGGGATTCACCTCTGCCGGGCGTCCAGCCATGGCGCTCCTCAGTCCCGCCCAGTCCTCGCCTCGAAGTAATTAAGAAGCGTGAGCGGTCAAACACGTGTCATTGCCGCCGCATAGTGGGATAGTCGTAAATGTCGACCGTGATATGGCTCGCAAGTCCATCCGGCAAGTCGGTGTTCTTGCGCCGTTCCCCCCCCGGAGACGACGCGGTGTACTTCGTACATGCGTTCTCGTGAGCAGGGGGCACATCATGGACCTTCGCGTCACGCGGGAGGATTCAGCCACAGCGGATTTTGACCATCTCCATCTGACGA
>JAURYZ010000218.1 GCA_030653635.1 Coriobacteriia bacterium
GGAGATGCCGCTCGCTCTTTGAGGAGGCTGGCACGCGTTCAGTATCTACTCGGGGACCTGACTGACTCCGCCGAAGCGCGGCGCTGGTTGCGCGCAGCGAGTCCCGCCCTGCGAGGTGAAGCTCCCATCGACCTGCTCGAAGACGGTCGAGTCGAGGAAGTCATTGCCGTTCTTGAAGCGCTTGCGGATGGCGGCGAATACTAGGACTGTGCGCGGTGATCCCCTCCACCCCGCTCGGCACTTTCATGTCCGCGAACGTGCATCTCTGGGAAAAGACCTATGGGTTGCCCGTTTCAAACGAGCCGCCCTCGGCCTGAGCGCTTCTCGCACCGTCCGCACCGTCGTCTATCTCCCAAGGAGTCATTATGTCCATGCGATCGATCCCGGTTTCCGACGGCATCGACTGGGTCGGCGCCATCGACTGGAATTTGCGCGACTTCCACGGCTACGAGACGCCGCGCGGCACCACCTACAACGCCTACCTCGTGCGCGGAGAGAACATGACCGCGCTCGTGGACACCGTGAAAACCCAGTTCGTCGAGGAGTTGCTCTCCCGGATCTCCGACATCATGGATCCGGCTGACGTCGATCTTATCGTGGTCAACCACATCGAGCCCGATCACAACTCGGGCCTGCGCGCGGTCATGGCCGCGATGCCCAACGCCCGTGTGGTCGCCTCGGCAGGCGGGGTGCGCGGCATCGTCGAGTACCACGATGGCCTTGTGGTAGATGCGGTGGGCGCGTCCGACGTGATCGACCTGGGTGGCAAGACGCTGCGCTTCATGCCGATGCCCATGGTCCACTGGCCCGACTCGATGTTCACCTACGTCACCGAGTCCAAGACCCTGCTGCCCAACGACGCTTTCGGCCAGCACATGGCATGTGCCGAGCGCTTCGCCGACGAGGTCGGCATGGAGCTCTCGCTGCACGAGCTGGCCGAGTATTACGCGAACATCCTCATGCCGATCGGCAAGCAGGTCGCAAAGGCTGTCGAGAAGGTCGTCGAGTCCGGATGGGAGCTTGAGGTCGTCGCCCCCAGTCACGGCGTGATCTGGCGCGGTGAGGCGATCGGCCAGCTCATCGAGGCCTACGGACGCATGACGGCATCCGAGACGCGGGACAAGATCGTGGTCGCCTACTCGACCATGTGGGGCTCGACAGACATCCTGGCACGCGCCATCGCCGATGGCGTGGCCGCAGAAGGCACCGAAGTCGTGCTCTATGACATGGCCGTCAGTCCCATCTCGCAAGTCACCCTCGATCTCATGGATGCGCGCGCCCTGCTGCTGGGCAGTCCGACCTTGCATCACGGGATGCTATTCCGTATCGCCGGCTACTTGCAGTACCTGTCCGGCGTCAAACCGCCGGGCAAGATCGCGGGCACGTTTGGCAGCTACGGCTGGAGCTCGGGCGCGACCAAACAGATGGACGAGCGCCTGCTTGAGATCGGCTTCGAGATGCCTCATGACTCCTTCACCCAGAAGTACAAGCCCTCCGCCGAGGAGCTGCAAGCCGCACGCGAATGGGGCGCGCAGTTCGCCAAAACGGTCAAAGAACGCTCCTAGCGTCGCTCAAAGTCCCGCTGTTCGGTACGATGGTCTCCCACAGGTTTGCGTCCGAGCAGGGGAGTCACGCTGAACATCTCGCAGGTGCGCACGTTCGTGATGGTCGTGGAACACGGATCGTTCTCCTCGGCTGCCCGGATCATGAGGCTCTCTCAGCCTGCGGTCACCATGCAGGTCCAAGCGCTTGAGGCCGATCTGGGCGTCACGCTTCTTGATCGCAAGTACCGCCGCGTCGAGGTGACCGAAGCCGGCCGCACGCTCCTCCCGTTCGCCGAGCGAATGCTCAGAGAACTCGATTCTGCGCGCATAGCTATTGACGGCCTTTCGGGCACGGTGTCGGGTCGCTTGGAACTCGCGGCAAGCACCACCCCGGGCCAGTACATCCTGCCAAGGATACTAGGCAGCTTCCTTGCCGCGAACGCCGAGGTCGGCGTGTCGCTGCGCGTCATGGATACCGCCGAGGTGGTCGAGGCGGTTGCATCCGGCGAGGCTCATCTCGG
The DNA here is from genome assembly GCA_030653635.1 of Coriobacteriia bacterium. GTDB lineage: Bacteria > Actinomycetota > Coriobacteriia > Anaerosomatales > JAHIQC01 > JAHIQC01. Next base: position 2,066 of record JAURYZ010000218.1, read on the forward strand.
CATGACCGGTGCCGACATCGCCGGCGCGAAAGTCCACTTCCGCGAGTTGGGCACCGACAATCTGATGCTGATTTGCCCGCCCGAGCACTCGCTTGCCAGCGGCAAGAGCGTCGACATGGAACAGATCGTTCAGCAGGCGTTCATCATGCGCGAAGAGGGTTCCGGCACGCGCATGGTCACCGAGCACGTGTTTCGCTCCGCTGGTGTCGACCCGGGAGACCTGCGCGTGGTCATGGAGCTCGGGACAGGGGAGGCCATCGTCTCTGCGGTCGAAGGTGGGCTGGGAATCGCGGTCGTGAGCGCGTGGGTGGCCGCGAAGGCCATCGAACTGGGGACGGTCGCGCCCGTGCCCTTCGCGCACTTCCCCGTGAAGCGACCACTCTTTCTCGTGACCCCGCGCGGCAGCATGACACGGGTCGGCGAGGCCTTCGTGGCCCATCTTAGCGAGGCATTGGGGGAATAGGGATGTCTGATCTTCGAGTTGCGGTGCTGACCTGCTCGGATTCGTGTGCGGATGGCACTGCCGAGGATGAATCCGGCCGAGCGGTCATCGATGCATGCGAGGAGCGCGGTTGGCTCGTGGTCGCCTATCACGTCTGCGCCGACGAGATGGAGTGCATCGGCACTTCGCTTCTTGAGATGGCTGACATGGAGCGCGCCGACATCGTGCTCACGCTCGGGGGCACCGGTCTGGGCCCCAGAGATATCACTCCCGAAGCTACCGAACGGATCATCGAGCGCACTGTACCTGGCATTGCTGAAGCGGTTCGCGAAGCGAGTCGAGGCACGGATTCCCCCTGCCTCATGTCGCGTGCGATTGCCGGGACGCGCGGTCAAAGCCTCATCATCAACCTGCCCGGAGGCATAGCGCCCACGCTTGCCGCCTTTGGGCGCATCGCGCCACATCTCTCCGAAGCTGTGGGCATGATGCACCAAGACGACCGAGACATGACCTAAGTTGCCGACCGACTTGCGCCCCTTCGTCGTGCTTGGCTTTCGCACCACCCATGAAGCGCTGGCCGCCGAACGCGTCTTGCTCACCTCCGGTGTCGATGCGGTGCCGGTGCCCGCACCCAAGACGTTCGGTGCGCTGTGCGGCATCGCCATGCGCATTCCGCCCGACCAGGAGCCAGGCGCCATAGCGGCTCTGGCCGACGCGGGCATCAAGCCAAAGCGGCGTGTCACAATCGAGGACCGCGTCTCGACGTCCTGACAGGCACCTTCTCCCAGCTAAAATGCTCCATTCGAGCACCCATTCGCGTTGACTTGGCCGCGCTCCAACCCTATTCTTCACCATGTAACTACTGTTACGAGCGATGCGCGTCTGGGGCACCGGCATACAGTCCCGGGTGACACGTGTGTCCAAGGCGGTCCGCAAGGCGGGCCGCTTTCCAAAAAGAGCGGCACGTCGACCCCGGCGGCGTCGCAGGACTCCAATGGGAGTAGGGGGTGTCGGCAATAAATCTCACGCAACTGAACGTCTGGCTCGATGTGATCTTCACGACGCTTTATGTGATCATCCTGATTGCGTTGCCGCTGCACTTTGTCGGTAACATGCTCACGGGCCGGGCCAAGCGACGCTTCGTCGGATGGGAATGGCCGCGTCATGAGGGCCCTGCGGTCCCGCTCCTTCCCAAGTTCCTGCACTTCCAGCACGTAGGCTCAATGATCCTGCTCGCGCTGTCAGGCCTGTACATCAGGTTCCCCGGGTTCCTCGGCCTGTGGAATGGCGCGCGTACGCCGATGCGCTACGTGCACTACGTCGCGATGATCGTCGTCACCATCAACCTGGTCTGGCGCCTGTGGTATGCGTTTGCCTCGCCGCAGCGTGACTATCGTGAGTTCGCCATCACCAAGCAAGACATAGTCACGGCGCCCAAGGTCATCCTGTATTACATCTTCGTGAAGTCATCCAAGCCGCACCTGGCCAAGTACAACGTCATGCAGAAGGGCACGTACACCATCTTCGCCCCGTTGCTCATCATGCAGGCATTCACAGGTTTCGCGCTCATCTCGCAGAAGTTCATCTTCGGCTACAGTCCGCGAGAGATTCTGGTCGGCTGGTGGCTCGGAGCGCTCGTCGGTTCTGTCGATCTCGCAGGTTGGTACATGCGGATCACGCACTACGTGATTACCTGGCTGTTCATCATCTTGACGACCATCCACGTATACCTTTCGCTTTCCGAGGACTTCCCGGCGTTTCTGAACTTTTTCGGGCTCTCCTTCTTGGATCGCGAGAACGCGAGTCCCGAAGAGCATCACTAGCTTCGCCGAGGAGTACACGTCTTTATGCACCTGTTCCGACGCATCATAGCGGCGCTCTTGGTTGCGGCGGCGGTCTGGTCGCTGCCGCTCGTGGCGCAGGCACAGGATTACGATTTGAACTTCACCTTGCCCACCGCGGGCAAGTCGGGTTGCATGGTTTGCCATGCCGATAAGAACCTCGGCAGGGTGAAGGGTTCGACATGGGTTTCGTACTGGGTGGATCCGGCGCCGCTTGACGCCGGGCCGCATGCTTCGATCATGTGCGTTGGTTGCCACGTGGATTTCGCGTACAAGGCTCCGCACAACATCGAGCAGACCGAGTGGGTGCGCACCGCGAAGCTGTCATGCAAGAACTGCCATCAGGAGCAGTGGACGGCGTACAGCCAAGGCGTGCACTCGATCGCGACGCAGCCAGGCGAAACGATTGACAAGAACGCACCGGAAAAACCGTTGTGTGGAGATTGTCACGGCGGTCACGACATCATGACGCTGACTGATAACCCCAAGGGCAAAGCCAAGCTTCGCACCGAGGGTGAGCAGATTTGCGGAAGGTGTCACAAGGACTTCTCACGGAGTTATGCGGACTACTATCACGGTGCCGCATACCGGGAAGGCGCGACAGATGCACCGGCCTGTTGGCAGTGCCACGGATGGCATGACATCCTGCCTTCGAGCGATCGTCGCGCCAAGGTACATGAGTCCAACTTGCAGGAAACGTGCGCCCAGTGTCATAGCATGACTAATGAGACGTATATCAGTTACTCCGGCCTCATTCACAAGCGTCAGCAAGCGTACGATGACAATATCGTGTATTCGTTCATCATGACCGCCAAGGCATCGATCCAGGAGTTCTTTGGCCAAATCAGTTCCTGGTTCACGTAGGACACACCCCGGGTGTCCGGGAGGGGAAGGGGTACGAAGCTTATGACCACAGGATTTGTAGCGCAGAGGAGGTCGCTTTCTGTTGCGCTCGCGGTCGCTGCGTTCACACTCGTTGTGAGTGTCGCAAGCGCGGCGTTCGCCCAGGTCCAGATTGATGATGCTTCACTCATCATCGATCTTGGGGGCAAGGTGTACTCGGAGAACTGCGACCCGTGCCACGGCAACATCGCCAACACCAAGAACTTCGCATCGGCGATCATCTTCAAGCATGGCTATCACCAGCTCATTGCGTGTAGCGGGTGTCACACCCGTTTCCCGCACCGCCGCGAAGGCACCGAGGTGCCCACGATGCGTGGCTGCTTCAACTGCCATGGACTGCAGCACGGTCCGATGGGCGAGCTCGCCACCGGCAAGTGCGAGGATTGCCACACCGCGCGTCGCGATCGCCTGCGGCCGACGTGGCATACGTACGACTGGGCAAAGAAGCCTCACGTTGCTCCGGGCAACAAAGAGCTTCAGTCCAAGTGCATGATGTGCCATGACAAAGCATGGTGCGTCGATTGCCACGAGGCCGAAAGCATCCGCTGGGAGCCCGGTGTGCCATACATCTACGACTCAACAGGTGGTTGCCTAGCCTGTCATGGCGATGAGAACCTGACCAAGACCTCGGGCGGACAGCCCAAGTCCTACCAGGTCCAAGGCGTCGAGGACTCCGTGCATGGGAAGATCACGTGCCAGCAGTGCCACAAGGACTACCGCTACGAAGAGGGCGTGGACGCCACGTTGCTTTGGAACGTGAATGCGGGCCTCGCGTGTCGTGATTGTCACGCCGCCGCTGCGTTCGATGACGAGAAGATGGCCAAGGCCTCCAAGAAGGCTGTCGCCGACTACGATGCATCGACCCACGCCATGGCGCTGAACGACTGGATCAAGGGTGTCACCAAGCCAGCGACCGGCAAGTCGACGGCTCAGCCACCCACGTGCGCCGATTGTCACGGCGGTCACTACATCCAGCGCACGGACACTGCGTATTCTCAGCAGGTAATGCATGGGTCCGCCTACCGCGTGTGCGCCCGGTGCCATCTGAACGAGTACGACTCGTACGATGACTACTATCACGGCGCTGCGTATAAGAAGGGCGCCACAGACTCGCCGGCGTGCTGGGAGTGCCATGGGACCCACTTGATCCTCCCATCAAATGATCCAAAGTCCGCGGTCTCCAAGGAGAATCTTGCTGGCACGTGTGGTGCTGAGGGGTGTCACGGTGAAGGCTCGGACGAGTCCTTCGCCCAGCAGGCAGGCGATCTCATCCACAAGAAGAAGGATGCCGCTGAGTCCAACCCGATCAGGCAGTTCCTTCAGAGCATAGGGTCGTGGTTCTCGTAAGGTTGAGTGTTAAACGCTACATCTCCATGGGGGTGGCGGTGGCCTTGATGGCTGCCGCCGCCTTCATACTTGTTGCCCCGAACAGGGTGACCGGCCAGGTGCCCGATGCGATCGATCTCACGGGTGATGCGGAAGCGAGTAATTGCGCACCGTGTCACCTTCGGTTGGGTGAGACGCAGATTCCCGGGCTGGTGTTCAGCCACGGCAACCACCTCATGGTGAGTTGCACCGCGTGTCACGTGGCCTCGCCCCATGAAGCCGGCAAGACATACGTGCCGCCCATGGAATCGTGCTTTAACTGCCACGGCATCTCGCATGGACCCATCGGCGAACTGGCCGCGAGCGAATGCAGCGCGTGCCACACTCCGAGTTTCAATCTGCGGCCAGCGACCCACGTCGCGGACTGGGCCAAGAAGCCCCATGCCGAACGCGCAAAGAAGGATGCGAACCAGTGCATCTTGTGCCACGACTCGGTGCAGGACTGCGATACGTGCCATAAGGCCCTCAA
>JAURYZ010000256.1 GCA_030653635.1 Coriobacteriia bacterium
TCGCTCATCTTGTCGATCAGTGCGGTGTTCGCTGGATTAAGTGTGAACTGGGACTCGTAGCAGCGCAACGCCTCGATCTTGGTCGCTAGATGCTCGGATACATCCACCACGTAAGACGGTTCGCGCACTAGATTCATATGCACCGCCATGTAGCTGTATACGCGGGCCGGATAGTGCGGATCTCCCGACATACCGGTCCGCGTGAATTTCGCATAGAAACGCGCTGCAGAAGCAATCGAGAACGCCGCGATGTGATCGGGGTGCGCATCCTCGCCGAACGGAACAAACAGCATCCGCGGCTTGTGCTCACGTATGACCTGTGCGAGCTGTTCGCGAGCCTTAACCGTATCGAACAAGTAGCGGTTGGGCATGGTGAGCGTTACGCGCTCCACGCCCAAGACGTCGGCGGCGGCGGCCGCCTCGCGCATGCGAGTCTCGTGCGAACCATGCGGAGTTGGCTCTCCATCCGTGAGGTCGACGATAAGAACACTCATCTTCGACTGCACCATGGAGGCGATCGTCGCGCCCATGCCGATCTCGACGTCGTCAGGATGCGCGCCTATGCACATCGCATCTAGCATGGATGTCCCTCGAGTGCCTTGGCCCACACCCGCATGTAGTACGCGAAGCGCACCTCCGGATCATCGAGATCGTGCCCGAAGCTGCGATCGTGATCAAAGTAGATCCGCTCGACCGGCATCTCGCGAACGACCATGCCGGCAAGATGCACTTTGGCCCACAACTCGAGCGGCATGGCGTATCCCGGCTCGCATAGTGCAATGCCTTCCAACGCCGCAAGTCGGTAGGCCTTGAAACCGCAGAACGCATCAGTGATGCCCCATCCGGTCACGGAATTGATTTCAGCGCTGACTCGCGCGTTGATCTCCCTGCGGTTCGTGGGCGGCTCGCCCACCGCCGCGCTTCGGGGAAGATACCTGCTGCCCGAGACGATATCGGCACCGGACTCCAGTTCACCGAGGAACTGAAGGATGTGTGCAGGTTCGTGTTGACCGTCGCAGTCCATAGTCACAACGCGTCTGGCCTCGCGTGTGCGCGCTATAGCAAAACCTTCGGCAAGAGCGCGTCCATATCCCATATTCACCGGATGCGCTATGACAGTGATGTCGTCGCGCGCAGCCAGAGCCGCGTTCGTGTCGTCAGTGGAGCCGTCATTGACGATGAGTATCTCGCCGTCAAAATGCTCGCGCACTGAATCAAGGACAGCGGACACTGTCCCTCCCTCGTTGTACACGGGCATAAGCACGATGTCAGACATCGACTACGAGGCCTCTTGGGCTGCCGGTGCTGGCGACTCTCGAATTTCGAAAGTGGTTGTCACGTTGGTCTGCGGCCCGAGCATGCCACGAACCGAGCAGTACTTCTCCTCTGACAGCTCTATCGCACGCGCGACTGCCGTCTCCTTGATCCCGAAACCAGTCAGTACGAAATGGATGCGTATCTCCGTATAGATCTTGGGAAACTCCTCTGAGCGCTGGTCGGCCTCTACGAGAAGCTCGAAACCCCGAACATCCTGACGTTTCTTCTCGAGGATCGAGATTACGTCCATGCCGGTGCAACCAGCGATCGCATAGAGGAACAACTCGAGTGGACGGGCACCGCTCCCCTCGCCCTTGTACTCGGCCTTGGCATCCATGACGACGCCGTGCCCGGCGGCATCCCAGGCCACGAATTGACGTGCTCCGTTCCAACGCACCGTGGTGCGATCCATGTCAGTCCTTTCTAGGTGAAGCGAGTTTGATCGCTCAGTACCGATATCAGATCTTGCGACCCAGAAGCGCTGCGAGCTCCCTGGGGTTCTGAGCCTTGCCGATTGCCTCTTCGTAGGTGACCTTGCCTGCCGACAGCAAGACGCGAAGATGCTGGTCAAGTGTTTGCATACCCAAATTCCCGCCACCTTGGATGACTGTCGCCATCTGGTGGGTCTTGCCCTCGCGAATGAGGTTGCGGATCGCGGGAATGCCGAGCATGATTTCCATCGCCATGACGCGGTTGCGGCCGTCGGTGCTGCGCAGCAGGACCTGGGACAGAACCCCTTCGAGAGTGTTGGACAGCTGCATACGCACCTGCTGCTGCTGGTGTGGAGGAAATACATCGATGATGCGGTCGATTGTCTCTGGACCGCCGGTGGTATGCAGAGTCGCAAGAACCAAGTGACCTGTCTCGGCCGCCGTGATTGCGGCGGAAATCGTCTCCAGGTCTCTCATCTCACCCACGAGGATGACATCGGGATCTTGGCGCAATACCCGCTTGAGAGCTGCCGCGAAACTGTGGGTGTCCTCGCCGACTTCACGCTGGTTGACGTAGGCCTTCTTGTTGCGATGCATGAACTCGATAGGATCTTCCATCGTGATGATGTGGACCGCCCTCGTGGCGTTGATGTGATCGATCATCGCCGCCAGTGTGGTCGACTTACCCGCTCCGGTGGGGCCCGTGACGAGCACTAGCCCGCGTGGGCGCTCAGAGAGCACACGCGCGATCTTGGGAAGCGACAAGTCCTCCAGCGACGGGATCTTGAGCGGGATCACACGAAACACAGCGCCCATGGAGTTGCGCTGCTGAAGGATGTTGGCCCGAAAGCGCGACACTCCTGGGATGCTGTATGCGAAGTCCAGCTCCAGCTCCGTCTCGAAACGGCGGAGCTGCTCCTCGGAAAGCAGACCGAGAAGCATCTCCTGAG
>JAURYZ010000007.1 GCA_030653635.1 Coriobacteriia bacterium
AGGCTCGCCCGTGCGCACGCCCCCATGCCTCGGCGCGACAACATCGCCTAAGATCTCTGCCATCTCGTGCGCGTTGCGTGGCGCGTAATCGTTTCGGCAGTTGTTGAACATGACCCACGTGCGCTCGGTCTCCTCGGCAAGCTGACGCAGCTGGAAAGACCACCCGCTCAGCTCCTCGGCGGAGTAGAGGTAATCGAAGCGTTCGGCTGCGGTGCCTGTGCGAGCGTTCCACATCTCCCGGTTACGCCCGTGGAAGCGCACGTACGCCCACGGGGCGGTCGCTGCGGTGATCGGGGGCATCGTGGTCCCGCCAGTGAGCTGCGGCGCGTCAACGGCCACGTACGTCATCTGACGGTCGGCTAGGAATTTCATCGTTTGGCCCAAGTGTCGTCCGGTCACCCACGAGTTGTGGCGAAACTCCACGAACAGCGGCAGGCCGTCGAGCATCTGCTGTGCGACCTCGATGCGCTCGAGGCTGTCGTTGGTTCGCTTGGGATCGGTGGCGGTGATGTTGGGTGGATACTGCATGAGCACGCCGCCCAGCTTGCCCGCCGCCCGCAAGGGTTCGAGCTCGGACACGAACAGCTCGAATGCGCGCTCGACCATCGCCGCGGGCGCGTTGCGCACCCGGCCGTGCTGCGTGAGCTCGAAAGGGTACTCGCGAAGATCGGGGTGCAGCGAGCGTTCGTCGACCTCGTGGCCAGTCATGAGCCCATAGGCCTTCACGTGAAACACGAAGCCCTCCGGCGTGCGCCGCGCCCAGTTCTCAGCGTACTGGCGTCGAGGCAGCCCATAGAAGGTGGAATCGACCTCGACGGAGTCAAAGCGCTCGGCATAATAGCGCAGACGCGCCTCCGCCGAGGATACCCCGGGCGGGTACCACGCTTCGATCATGGTCTTGTCGGCCCACGAACACGTGCCGACTACGACGTCTCCCATGTCCGGATTCTACCCACAGCGGAGCTACTACTCGCCATCAAGCGGTGCGATGTAGGTAATGGCTGTCAGTGCGACGGCCAGAAACGGGACTTTCTCCCCCACCCGATAGTGCTGTCCGCGTTCGGTGACCTCGACGTCGGAGAGCCTCAAGAACCGCTGTCCGTAGGTATTGACGTAATCGGACAAGCGCTGGGCCTCGTCTGTCACGGGCTTGTGCAAAAACCCCTTGAAACTGCGCTGCTCGGTCTCGACGAGAACCTTGATCTTCTGATACTCGGCCTGCTCCATGCTGCTCCTCCTCCACGATTCGCAAAGCGGAGCGTAGCACAGGCGAGGCGCGCGCGTTACCTCGCACGAGCGAGGGTATCTATCTGCTACGCGCCCCCCACGAAAGGAGGTCGACATGAAAGCGGTCGTGCTGGGTGACAAGGTTGCCGAGGAGCTCTATGGCCCCGTGCGAGATGCGGCGGACTTGTGCCCCGTTGATGCCATCAGCATCGTGGGCTAAATAGCCTGCGGTGTCCGCTGCGCTATTCTGGGTGTGATAGAGAGCGAGCGTAGGGAGTGTGCGAGATGGCCAAAGCTGCGAAATGTGCCGCGTGCGGGACTAACGTGTATGTGACGGACGCGGGCACCTGTCCCCAAGGACACGGGCCCGAGAGTCTGTCCGATTACTACGAGGCTCCGGACATGTCACCGGCCGATCACGCTGTGTTCGACGCTCCCGCCGACGATGGCAAGAAAGGTTCGCGCCGCACCATCATCATCGTGCTCGTGGTTCTGGCGCTTCTGATCGTGTGCGGAGTCGGCGCCTGCGTAGCGGGCGTGTTCGGGCTCGCCGCGTACAGCACCACCTCCGAGCCGACGATCGAAAGCTCGATTGACGCCGTCCCTGCCGAGGAGAGCGGCGGCGATGTCACGCCACCCATGCTCCCGGACATCGATCTGGAGTCGGAGCTCTACGACGTGACCACGCACTTCTTCCCGGGTTTCGAGCCGACCGGCTTTTACCTCGTGGGCGACGGCACCGAAGATCCCATTGAGTTCCAGATCATCACCGCCCCGAGCGATGTGCCCGAGTTTAGGATGGTGTTCACTTCCTACCGCTACGCGGAGTCCGAGCTGAGCGCCGAGGACGACCCGAAGTGGTTCGTGGGCCTGGATACCGGCGCCGTGTGGGAGCGCGCCCCTGAAGATGTCACCGAGGGCGCCACGCTCTACGAGTTCGCCGGCACCGAGCCGATGCTCGGCGATGCCCAGCGCGCGCAGATCATGGCTGCGTTCACGACCGCGCACACCGGCTACGTGATCACGAACTTCGGGCTCATATCCAACGTCGACATCGAGCTGTCCGGCATCGCCGAGGACGAACTCGAAACCTGGGAGGGCTTCGATACGAGCTTCCAGTCGAGTTGGCACCTCGACCCGAAATCGGGTGCTTGGGACGAGACCGATTTCAAGACGTCCGGCTTGTAAAGGGCCTATCGGAGCATCCATGGAACCATTCGACCCCCGCACATACCCAATCCCCCCATCTGCCGAGGAACTGCTCGCCGAGTGCGATGTGCAGGTCTGTCGCTCCAGCGGCCCGGGAGGCCAATCGGTAAACACCACCGA